>DAIPYE010000073.1:0-14535 GCA_036782915.1 Bacteroidota bacterium
CGAGAGTCTCCCTTTCAGTCGGATTTATTGCTGCAGGCATTGCGCTGTTTATAGGAATTTGCCTTGGGTCAATTGCAGGATTTTACGGAGGAAAAGTTGATCTGATAATAATGAGATTTATTGAGATCATGGTAACACTTCCAACGTTTTTTTTGATAATAACCATTGTTGCAATTTACGGATCCAGTATTTTATATATAATGATGGCTATAGGGTTAACATCCTGGACCGGAGATGCGAAACTAATCAGAGGAGAAGTTTTAAAAGTAAGAAACATGGAGTATATTACGGCGGCAAATTCAATCGGGCTTCCAAACAGACAAATAATTTTCAGACATGTGATCCCAAATGCTATCGCGCCAGTTCTTGTTTCAGGAGCTTTTGCTATTGCCGGTGCGATATTACTTGAAGCCAGTTTAAGTTTTCTGGGTTTTGGAGTAAGCGCAACGATCGTAACCTGGGGCTCATTACTGAATGAAGCACGGGGAGCCTCAAGTGCCTGGTGGCTTGCAATATTCCCGGGACTGATGATATTTATCGCAGTAGTGACTTATAACCTCATAGGAGAAGGTCTCAGAGATGCTTTGGATCCCAGACTACGGGATTAATATTAAAAATTTTTCAGATCTAATTTTAATTAACATATATTTTTTAAACAAATTTTTTATAAAATAAAAACCCCGGGAGGTAATTAAATATGGTTTGGACATTAGAACTGGCATCTTACTTAGATGATGCACCTTGGCCAGCCAATAAGGCAGAGTTAATTGATTATGCAACCAGAACAGGTGCGCCTAAAGAAGTTGTAAATAATCTTGACGATATGGAAGATACTGAAGAGCCATTCGAAAGCATAGAAGAAATCTGGTTAGATTACCCGACAGATGAAGATTTTTTCTATGATGAAGAAAACAAGGATTTTTAAATTCAATTGATCCTATTTTAAACCCAATAATATTGAATTATTGGGTTTTTTTATTTTAATCAACTTGATATCAAAGTTTTACAAATATATTATAATTTCGGTATTTCTCCTGATTACTTTTAGCAGTGTTTTCTCACAGGATAAAGTAATTATCAAATCATATGAAATAGATGATATTAATATAATTTTTAAAACAAAAAGTATATTTGAAGAAAGTGATATAAAACTTCTGCTTGCTACCAGGGAAGGTGATATATTTGATTTTGATGCTTATTTACAGGATGTAGAGAGGATAAAAAAATATTTTTTTGACAACGGATTTTTTGATGTGTCCGTGGATACAGGATTGATCTATAAAGATGATGACAGTGAAATTGATGAAAATTTTATTGTAACTGAAAATATCAGATACAGATATTATGATATACAGTATAAAGGGATTGACGATATAGATGAAAATGTCAAAGCAAAAATAAATAATCTGAATGATAAAAAACTGATACGCGGCAGATATTATTCAAAAGATACAGTAAAGCTTGAGGTAAACAGGGTTTTAAATATTCTTTATGATAATGGCTATGCAATTGCAAAATCTGAAAATCCTGAAGTTTTGAAATATGAAACAACAGATGATAATCTTAAGGATAAAGTAAACATAACACTTACATTTATAACTGATAAAAAATTTAACTTCGGTACAACTACCGTAACTTTCCCTGCCAAAAGATACAATGTGACAAAAAACGATATTATGAGAGAGTTAACATTTAAAGACGGGCAGTTATATAATAAATCAGAAGTTGTAAACAGCGAGCTTAATCTTTCTAAAATTTCGCTTATCGAAAATCCCCGGATAGCTATCGAGAATATAGACAGTGCAAACAGTAAAATTGATTTCAGTATTAAAGCTATGATCAACAGCAAATATTCTCTAAGTCCGGAAGTATTCGGATATTATTATCAGCAGGTTTTTTATATGGGTACAGGTTTAAAATTCACTGATAAAAATTTCTTCGGCGGCGGAAGAGTTTTAACCTCAGGTTTAAGTTTCTATTTTCACTCTCTAAATGATAACCGGTTTGAATTTCTAAATTCCATTTACCAGCCGTTTCTGTTCAACAACAGAAAAATTTCAGGTATATGGGATATTGGTGCTGAGTTCAGAATTATAGATGATGTTAGTCTTTATCAGTTTAAAAATTCATTTGGTATATCTTATGATCTCCCTGTTTACACTTATATAAATAAGCTGAATCTGAAATGGGAAATTATAAATAATAGGCTTCTTTTAGGTGATATTTTTATTGCCGGCGGATTCACATACAATTATTTTACTTCTACTCTTGATCTGACAGCAATTCATAATTCAAGTAATGACATTAAGTTCCCATTCAAAGGAAATTATCAGTCATATGATATTGAGGAAGGGGGACTGCTCAGCGGAATTGTCAGGAGAGTATTTAACACAAACACTGTCAGCTATGTAAGATTTTCAAATTTTAATTCTTTATATTTCAATTTAACCAATCAGCAGGTTAATGTTTCTGCAGTACTGGCAGGTAAATTTCTTTCAGGAGTGATCTTTGAGTATGGTGATAATTCTTTTACAATTGAAGGAGTGCCGGTTAGTTTTGACAGAGTACCTACTGACAAAAAATTTGTAAGCGGCGGGAGCTCCAGTGTGCGGGGCTGGGCTGCAAAACAGCTCGGTATAGTTGTCAATAAAAATGCAGGCGGAAATTTTGTCGTGGAAAGTTCAATAGAACACAGACTCAGACCATTCCTGAATGCAGAAAATTTGTATATCAGAGATCTTGGATATGCAACATTTATAGATGTGGGAAATGTCTGGCAGGAAATCGATAAATTTAAATTCAATGAACTTGCCCTGGCAATGGGAGGCGGAATCCGGTATTATACAATTATCGGAGCTATCAGACTGGATCTGGGTTTTAAAATTTATGATCCGCAGCCCGGACCTGTAGGCGGATCCAACTGGATCTTCGGCGAAGGTTGTAACTACAGTGATAAATACAATATTCAGTTTGGAATCGGAAATACATTTTAAAAAAAATTTTTTATGTGGAAAAATATTTACGGTCAGGACAGAGTCAAGGAAATTCTTGTTAATATTTTTAAAAGCGGAAAGATCTCTCATGCTTATATATTTTACGGAATTGAAGGAACCGGCAAGGATGCAGCAGCAATTGAATTTTCAAAGTTACTGAACTGCGATAAACCTTTTAACGGAGAAGAAGCATGTGATGAATGTAAAAGTTGTTTGGAAATAAAAAATATTAAATCCCCGTTATTTAAATATGTTATTGCTCTGCCCGGTTCAAAAAACGATTCTGATGAAAATGCCAATCCATTAGAAAAACTTGAAAAGGAAGATTTTGCAAATTACCTCTCAGAAATTGAGTATAAAAGCATTGACAATTATCATAAGATCTCAATTCCAAAAGCCAATGATATCAGGATCTCAAGTATAAGACAGATCAAAAAGGAAATTTATTTGACAGGAAGAACCGGAAAGAAAAAAATTTTTGTGATATCAGGTTGCGATAAGATGAATTCGAATAGCGCAAATGCGCTTCTTAAAATTCTGGAAGAACCCCCTAAAGATTCGATACTTATTCTGACAACTTCCAAGATCAATTCTTTACTGCCGACTATTATAGGAAGATGTCAGAAAATTAAATTCGACAGCATTCAAAAAACTCATTTAAAAAATTACATAAAAAGTAATTTCGAAAATATCAGTGAAGATATTTCTGATTTTTATTGTGAGCTCTCAGATGGGAGCATTACTAAATGCAATGAGATAATGGAGAAAAATTTTTTGGAACTCCGGGAAAAGGTTCTTAACATACTTACTTACATTATTACAAATCAGAATCTTAAATTAGGCAATGAGATTGATTTTGTAACAGGTAAAAAAGACAAAGAGCTGATAAAACAATTTCTGACTCTTCTTATTGTATGGTTCAGAGATCTTATAAGCGTTTCTTCGGGCAACTCTGATCTGATCATAAATAAAGATAAATCAGAAAGGATCATAAATTTTAACAATAATTTCGAATCTGACAATTATAAGATCATAAATAAAATAGAAGAAGCTGTAAGGGATGTTGACAGTAATATTTTTCCGGATCTGATACTTTATAATTTATCTTTCACTATCAGGTCTTTTTTGAAAAGAAGAATTTAAAATTCAATGAAAATATTATCTGTGTTCCAGTTTCCTTTCACTTTTAACTCCTGCCCAAACACAAAGAATTTTTCAGAACCGGAAAAGGGAAAGTAGCTTCCGTTATCAAAAGCACCGTTTTCATTTTCATCGATATAGGAAAACAATGTGTAGTTTCCTTCAGCAACATCATCAAACCTGAACTCTTTTGTATCTGTTAATTTTTTAATGTAAGAAATGAACTTGTTTCCGTTATTTAATAAAATTATATAAACCGGAAACAGAATTTCAGAATCACCTGTCAGTTTCCCTGAAATTACTCCTGTACTGTTCCTGTCAGCAACATTCAGATCTTCTGAAAAAATAAGTTTCTTTGATGTTTCTTTCAGATCAATTGAAATATTAATTACTGATGAATTGCTGAATTTTTCCAGAGAAAAAATTTCCAGAAGCGAGTCATTAAGCCAGTTGTAAATTAGTTTGTATGATTTGTCTGTTGATGTATCTGTAATTGAAGAGTTGTTCACTATATCTGATTTAACTATGTTGCTGTCTTTAAAATAAAAATAAAACTTATAGTCTCCCGGAATTTTCCCTGTGCCGGAAGAAATATTAGTATGTATACGATCTTCTGAATATGAAGTAAGGCTGTTCAAAAACTCTTTGCTTGATTTATTAAATCCGAAATTCTTCATCAGGAAATCTGCATCTTCAAACTGAAGGCTGTCTGCATTCAGTGTAATATCATCCGGAAGTACAGAGATCAGCTCAAATTCCTTTCCAAACAGATTATTCCTGTCTTCATCGGAAATTGCAAATAATCTGAAATTGCCTTCAGGCAGATTTGTAAATAAATATTCACCGTCATCTGATGGCTGAGAAATAAAAGCCGGAATATCCACGACAGGATCAATTTTCCCCGGCGAAAATCTGTTTTTTAAATATGCAAGGATCTTTATTCTGTCAATTTTATCTGTATAAACTCTGCCCCTGATCTTTCCGGAATCCAGTTTAGATCCGGTTGAAAATGCAAAACTATATGAGGTATTTGCTTTGTTGCCTCCTCTTAGATCTTTCAGATCTCTGTTTAATGTAACAACGTAAGTCCGGTTTTTCTCAAATGGTTTAGAAAAGTTAATTTCAACTTCTTTTCCGCTCCAGTTAAAAATAGTTTCTCCCGAAGGCAGTGGAGAAATATTGAATGACTCTTCAAAACTTCTTCTGTCAACATATTCATTGAATTTAAAAGAAATGGAATTTCCTTTGAAATTTAATGTGTTTGCTTTCGGTCTTGTTTGAAGAATTTCAGGAGGAGTTCTGTCATCTTCGCCTCCGGATGGCGGTAGCTGGTTTGCGCAGGAGCTATATATTAATGCGAATATTGCAGGTAAGAATATTTTTTTTATTTTCAAATTAATAATAATTAGTCTTTTGATATACCGGATTTAAAAGGAATGAATTTCAAAACTACTGTTGTTCCGGAATCAATTTTACTTTCAAATGTTATTTCTGCTTTCATATCATCAAGGGTCTTTTTGGTAATTGCCAGTCCAAGTCCCATTCCTGATGACTTAGTAGAAAAATTAGGTTCAAACAAATTATTGATTTTTGATGATTCTATACCGCATCCGTTATCAATGATCTCTGCGCAGACAAATTCATTTTTATTAGATGTTTTTATTTCAATTTTTCCATAACCTGTAATTGACTGAATAGAGTTCTTAATCAGATTCTGGAAAACTCTGTTAAGCTCCTGTTTATCGGCAAATATTTTTTTAGTGTTCTTATCAAGATCTTCAATGAACTCAATATCCGGTGAAAGTTTATACAAAGAAATTACCTCTCCTATTATTTCGTTTAGATCAGTCTCTTCATAATTTCTTCCAGATAATTTTGCAAAGTTTGAAAACTCCGTAGCGATCTTATTAAGTTTGTCAATTTCATTAATAATAATTGTCCTTGTCTTTTTTAAAACATCTTCAAAACCGTTTCTGTTGTCATCCTTGTAAATTTCGTAAAGATGTTCTATAGAAAGTTTCATGGGAGTAAGCGGATTTTTTATTTCATGCGCTACTCTTCTTGCAATATCCCTCCACGCCGCTTCGCGCTCCGCTTTTTTCAATTTATCCTTTGAGACCTCAAGCTCTCTTGTCATCTTGTTAAAAGATTCCACAAGATTTCCTATTTCATCCTTTCTGTTATTCTTCAGCACAATATTGCTTTCTCCTTTGGCAATTTTTTCCGTTGCATACTGAAGTCTTAGAATAGGCTGCGAGATCCTGTCTGTAAGATAAATGACAAGAAAAAGCAGGACGATTATCACGATCAGATATATCCCGAAAATAAATGTTAAAATTTCAGCAAGTTCCTCTTTAATTTCATTCTGCATATAAACAGTCTGAGAAGACATTAATCCAATAACATTATTTTTTGAATCAAAGAAAGGTTTGTATCCGACAATAAAAGAATAAACTCCGATCTCTTCTGTCTTTGAAAAAAAGTCCTTTCTCAGATAAACTATGTTGTAATATGCATCCGCATCTACACGGGTGTCCAGCAGATCAGACTTATATAGTTCATCATTGGTCGTGGAAATTAATTTTGTGTTATAGAATAAATTAAAGTTCTTTTCTGTATTTGCCAGATCCCTGATTAAATTATTGTTCTTTGTATCTTTGAGTGTGTCAAGATTATTCAGATTAAACTGATTTCCTTTAATGCTCTGGGATACAAGATTCAGATCCGAAACTATCTGATTTTGAAAGTTATAGTCATATTTGTTTTTTATAAAACTCCTGGTGTAAAATGCCAGCAGCACGATCGGAATGACCGAAACAATAAAGAAAGATGCGAAAAGTTTCTCACGAAAATTAAGTCTTATGGAAATTGATTTGATCTGCAAAATCATATAAGAAGAAACGATTATCATGATCAATAGATAAACAAATACTGCAAACAGTATAAATTTAAGATAAAAGAAAGTAGTAAGCTTAAAATCATTTCTTTTCAGACTGATCGAATAGATCCTTTCTTTACCGGAAAATTCATCCTGAGAAGCCAGTATGTAATATGTCCTGTACTTTTCATTGTTAATAGTTTCATACCGCCAGTTACTTTTGTTGGTTTTATTCTTTACCGATTCACGGAAAGCATCAAGAGAAAGTGTATTGTCCTTTGAAAGATCCCTGTTGGTAGAGCTTACAATTTCGCCGCTGAGATATTCAGTAATTACAGGATTTGAAATTAATTTTTCCGTAAAATTATCTTTTGAGTAATTCTTGAACAGCTGCACTGATGTTTGCACAAGAATATTTTTGGATTCATACTGCACTGCGACAATAAGGTATCCGAGCTTTGTTGCAAATGAAGTATTTCGAAGTTCCAGTTTTTCCAGCGGAACAATTCCCAGATAATATTTTTCGTCTTTATTATCCATAATAATTACATTGTCGGTAATAAACACATTTTTGTTTTCTTCAACAGATTCTGTTCCGGAATCTACTTCATCTTCCTCAAGAATATCCTCCGAATCAAGGGAGTCCAATACAATGTTTGTATCTGCAACAGTAATTTTCTTTTTTAATGATTTCAAATTGATGTTTGCAAAGGAAACAATGGAGTCCGGTATAAGAACCTGTGAGTTAAAAATAAAATCACTGAGAATTTTATTATTAGTATCCAGTATTATTACAGCGGAGTTAAAATTTTCTTCACTGAATTTACTTTCAGCCCAAACAGAAAAAGCAAGCTCAGTCAGTTTGTTCTTATTTCTGAGATCACTTTCCACTCTTTTGTTCTCAGACAGGTTTGAAAGTTCTGTCATGATCAGAAATTTAATTTTATCATTATCCTTTTCTGCAATTTTATTTCCGATAATTTCAACGAAATCAGTTTCCTGTGAAGTAATATTATCAAGGAGGATCCCGGGAACTGAAATTGTGCAGAATAAAATAACGATAGAAATATTTTTTGCTGAGAATATTTTGTAATTCTTTGAAAGAAATATTCTGATAGCAAGAAACAATCCGAATCCGAAGCTGAAGCAGATTATCAGTATTTTATTCAGATTATCTATTCCGAAATTAATAAAATTGTTTAAAACAAAAAGTGAGATTAAAAGCAATAAAAGTATCAATAGCGGTTCAAAATATTTTTTAAAGCTTTTAGTCTTAATGATTTTACTTATGGAATTTTTTAAGAGAATTATTATTATTGATGAGAGAAATATAAATAATGCAAAAGCCAGTATTAACACAATGAACTGAATGGTGAAAAGTTCTATACCCGGAACAATATTTGTTTTGTCAATAAACTTTATATTTGAATCATATACGATACTTTGAATTATCGAACCGAACAAATAAATAAGATAGAAGAATATGGAAAACAAAAATAATTTTGTTAAAACAGAAAATAGTATTTGTGAAAAATTATTGCTTAATGATACCTTGTTTCCTTTTTTTCCGATGAGAATAATTCCATAAATTGAAATAAAAAGAACAAATAATGAAGTGATCAGCAGCTCACCAATTGATTTTGCCATTCCAAACCCGAAAGATGAAGCATAATGAGCGGGTGAGAAAATTTCAATATCAAGAATTTTCGACGGGAAATGAAACTCCAGCCACACAATCCTTACAATGGCTAAAAAAATAAAAAAGAGTGCAAACTTCAGAATCTGAGAATTTGTATTTTTTAAAATTATCAGAAGGATAGGGAAAAGAATAATCGTTATTCCAAATATCAATACGGATATTATTTTAACTGAAAGTGAATTAATTTTCTGATCATGAGTTATTTTGTTATAACTTGGGAATAACAAAATACCGATCTTACTTTTATCTATCCCGTTCAGTTCAACTTCCTGTTTTTCAATTAAACTTGCGGAATCCAGATTTATAATTCCCGAAATAATATTTGCAGGAATTATTTGCGGAACGAAGTTCAGCTTACTGTTTATATCATACAGCAAACCTGAATTCTGAAAAAATTTATTGCTGATCTGATATTTTATATCGATCAATTTTGATGCTAAAATTATTCCGATTATCTGCGAAGCGTCTTTCGGACTGTAAACCGGTGAGTATTGAATCAGAAAAGTATAAAAACCGATCTCTTTAAGAACAGAGAATTTATTTCCGTTCAGGCATTTCTTCAATGAAAAAATATCCGAATCAAGTTTTCTCCCTTTAAAAGCCAGCAGTTCAAGCCTTGTATTGTAAATTTCTATCTGATAATTATTCCCGGTGTTTAATTTTAATAATTCTTCAAAAAGTTTTTTAGGATCACTTCTTTGAATTTGCTTTAATATCTCAGGAGAAGCAGCGATCTCATTTGAAAGATTATCAACATCATTCTGATAACTGTTGTAAAGATCTGTAATTACAGCTTTCTGTTCTGCAGTTTTTTCAAGTGAAATAGCTTCCCAGTTGTTGTCGATACCAGACTTCAGATATCCTGTAAAGATCTGAATTATAAAGATCCAGATCAAAATGAAACAAGCGATCAAAATTAATACTTTTAACCGCCTGTTCATAATATTTTGTTTATCTGTATTTATATTTAAGCTTTTAAGCAAGTTGTGTCTGAAGTCATTTAAGTTTTGTGCAGATCAGCGAATCAGAAATAGATTAAAATCTATTTATACAAAATTAATATAGTTAATAAATTTTAATCTGATCAATCAGCCATTTACTGCCATCGTATTCAAGAGAAATTGTAAACCTCATATCATATTTTCTTGAACCGGTAATGTAAGTATATATTCCGTTGGCATAGGCAAAGGAATTATATTTATTAGATTTGATATATCTTATTGAATCAATTGTGTAGAAATCCATAAAATTAATCAGCAAAAGCTCAGCCTGATTTGTACTGTAATATCCATTTTCACCGCTGATTAAATTAAGATATACCTGAGATTTGAAATATTCAGTTATGAAATTAACATTTTTGTTCTGAAATCCATACCAGATATCTTTAAATGTTTTCTTGCAAAGATCGTGCTTTTGTCTGGCAGCATCATTTTTATATCTTTTCTCTTTCCACCATTTATCCTGAGAATGTACATAGCTGTTTGTGAGGAAAAGCAGTGTAAAAACAAATGAAAGTGGAAGTATAATTTTTCTGACCATTTAAAATATTGTTAAAGCAAATTATAAAAATTACATTCTTAAAGCAATTTAGAAGATTTTTATCTTTTCAGAGTAAATGCGACTTTCGCAGTAAAATTAACTGTTTAAAACAAAATTTGTAACAGAAATCACTATTTCATATAAACTAATCTATATTTTCAGTAAATTCAGAAAATTTTAAAAACAGTTAAAAGTATTGAAAAAAATCCTTTCAGTTGTCGGAGCCAGGCCAAATTTTATGAAAATGGCCCCGATTCATAAAGAACTAAACAAGCATAAATCCATAGTAACACATAAGATCGTACACACCGGCCAGCATTATGATGAAAAAATGTCCGATATTTTTCTCAGAGAACTTGAACTGAAGAAACCGGATTTTTATATTGGTGTTGGCTCAAAGTCTCATGCTGAACAAAAGGCTGAGATCATGGTTGAATTTGAAAAAATAGTTTTAAAGGAAAAACCGGATCTGGTATTGGTTTACGGAGATATTAATTCAACTTCAGCTGCAGCTATTGTATGTTCTAAAATTCCCGGGAAAAACGGATTGCCTGTTCCGGTAGCTCATATTGAATCCGGATTAAGAAGTTTCGACAAATCCATGCCGGAAGAAATTAACAGAAAAATTACTGATGTACTGGCAGATTATTTATTTGTTACAGAGCCGGGCGGAGTAAGAAATCTGAAAAAAGAAGGTATAGATGAGAAGAAAATATTTTTTGTGGGAAATACAATGATCGATTCTTTGAAATATTATTTTAAAAAAATTGCAACATCCGGCATATTGAATGAATTATGCATTTCAAAAAAACAATATGTTCTGGCTACGCTTCACAGACCTTCGAACGTAGATGACAAGGAAAATCTGAAAAAGATCCTGAACATTTTCAAAAGTATTAACAGTATTAATCCTCAGATTGATATTGTTTTTCCTGTTCATCCCAGAACTTATAAAATGATCGGAAAATTTAATCTTCAAAATTCTATTAACGAAATTAAAAATCTTATCATTACCGAGCCACTTGGATATATTGACTTTTTGAAGCTGACAAGTGAAGCTAAATATGTGATCACTGACTCAGGCGGAATTCAGGAAGAGACAACATATCTTCAGATTCCCTGTCTCACTTTGCGTGAAAACACAGAAAGACCCGTAACTGTTGAGCTTGGAACGAATGTTATCTGCGGACTTGATGAAAAGCTGATAGTGAAAAAAATTAAAGAGATCGAGTCCGGGAAATTTAAAAAAGGAAAGATACCAAAACTCTGGGATGGTTATGCATCAAAAAGGATCGCGAAAATTTTATTAAAGAAAGTTTAGGTGTTTGAAAAAAGCTAAGCTTAAAAAAATTACAGAAAAACTTTCCGGATATTATGGAGAACCATTTGATAACAAAGCAAAACCGGGAAAAATCCTTGATGTTCTGATTGCAACAAAACTATCTCAGAATACAACGGACAAAAGTTCATATAAGGCATACAGAAAATTAAAAGAAGATTTCTTAACATGGGATGATGTCTGTAATGCTGAGTTAAGCAGTATCAGAAACTGTATAAAAGTTTGCGGACTTGCAAATACCAAATCGAAGAATATAAAAGAAATGCTTTTGAAGATGCGGGGTAATTACGGGAATCTCGATCTTTCATTTATTAAGAAGTTTTCAAATGATGAAATATATAAAGAACTTTTACAGTATGAGGGAATTGGCGTAAAAACAATTTCATGTGTTCTGATATTTGCTCTTGGCAGGGATGCTTTTCCTGTAGATACGCATGTTCACAGGATCCTGAACCGGCTGGGTATAGTAAAAACAAATTCAGCCGAAAAAACATTTGAAGCAGTTAAAGATGTAATACCTGAAGGAAAGAAGTATCGGCTGCATTCTGAACTTATAAAATTCGGAAGAAATATCTGTAAATCAAATAAGCCTTTATGTAATGTTTGTTTTCTTTACAGTGAATGTGAGTTTGAATTAAAAAAAATATACAGGAAGAATAAAATTCCTGCAGCAATAAAAGAGAATAATTTTATAATACTGGAAAATATTTAAAAATTAAGCATACCGGGATCAGAATTGAAATTAGATAGAAACAGAATTAAGAAAATTCTTGTAATAAAATTCGGCGGTATAGGAGATATACTTCTTGCAACGCCTGTATTACCTAATTTAAAGGATTACTTTCCGGATGCTGAAATTAATTTTCTGACCATCAGACACTCAAGGGATATTTTAATTGACAATCCGTATCTTTCAAGAGCATTTACATATGATCCTTCCGAAGATAAATCATGGTGTCTTATAAAAAACATCAGAAAACAGAATTATGATCTTATCATTGATCTGTATTGTAATCCGAGAACTGCACTGATAACTTTTATGAGCGGAGCAAAATACAGATTTGGATTTAAATTCAGAGGAAGAAGTTATGCATATAATATAACTGCTGAAGGCCGGGGCGGGGAAGTTCATATAGTAGAATTTAATTTAGACGCTCTGAGACATCTCGGAATACCGGTGAAAACAAAAGATCTGTATTTATCCACAAATATAGTTCATGAAGAATTTACAAATGATTTTTTCAACAGGAATAATATCAGCTCAAAATTTTTAATCGGTATTTCACTTACAGGAGGCTGGGAAGCAAAACGATATAAAGTGCCTGATTACATTGAACTTATAAAAATGATAAATAAAATTTATGATGTTAATTTCATTTTATTCGGAGGAAACGAAAGAGAACTCAATGACTGCAAGATCATAAATGAAGCAGTTCCCGGCAATACCTATATAGCACCGTACAGTCCTATCAAATATCTTGCTTCAATGATAAGCAGATGTGATATGCTGATAGGGAACGATTCCGGTCCTTTGCATATCTCTGCAGCGATGAAAGTTCCGACTCTCGGAATTTACGGACCGACATTGTCAAAACTCGCCAGTCCGTTCGGTGAAAAGAATTTATCAGTCTATAATGATAAACTTGATTGTCTCGGTTGCGGTCTGCTGGAGTGCAATATCGGGAATATTTGTATGACCGAGCTGCCGAAGAACAGGATCATTGAAAAAGTTAATGAACTGATAAAAATTAATAATCTGCAGATAACGTAGTTTCATTGCTTGATTTTTTTAAACAAAATTATAGACTTATTTTTATATTTAATAAATAAGGATTATGACAAATAACGATATAAGCAATAAGTATCCAAAGGGAATTCCCTACATTATCGGAAACGAACTAGCCGAAAGGTTCAGCTATTATGGTATGCGGGCAATACTTGTCGTTTTCATGACAAAGTATCTGATGAGTTCCGGAAAACTGGATCCGATGAATGAAAACGAAGCTACCACATGGTATCATCTTTTCTCAATGGTAAATTATTTTACCCCGATAATAGGAGCTGTAGTTGCTGATGTATTATGGGGCAAGTATAAAACCATTATCATTCTTTCCATAGTTTATGTTCTTGGTCATCTTGCTCTTGCTTTAGATGAATCGAGGCTCGGACTTACGATCGGACTTACTCTTATTGCTGTTGGAGCCGGGGGAATCAAGCCCTGTGTATCCGCTCATGTCGGAGATCAGTTTGAGGAAAAAAATAAAACTTTACTGGAGAGGATCTTCGGATATTTTTACTTTTCAATAAATCTCGGTGCTGCAGTATCTACCCTTTTGATACCGATACTGCTTGATAAATTCGGTCCGCATGTGGCTTTTGGCGTTCCCGGTTTGCTTATGCTTCTTGCAACAATCGTATTCTATATGGGCAGAAAAGTTTTTATAGCAATCCCTCCCGTAGGATGGACAGCTTATAAAAAAGAAATCTTCAGTCCGCAGGGTAAAAAAGCAATTTTCAATTTAAGTATTTTATATATATTCATTTCAATTTTCTGGTCGCTCTTTGATCAGACCGGCTCTTCCTGGGTATTGCAGGCTGAGAAAATGGACAAAACTATAAATCTGGGATTTATACAGTTTGATCTTCTGGCAGAGCAGATCCAGGCGATCAATCCTCTGCTTATAATGATCTTCATTCCTTTCTTCAGCTTCGCATTATATCCCTTTGTCAATAAATTTTTTCAGTTAACAGCTCTCAGGAAAATATCAATAGGTTTATTACTTGCGGGATTTTCGTTTGCCATACTTGCTGTTGCAGAGACTTCAATAATGGCCGGTGCAAAGCCAAGTATCATCTGGCAGTTCTGGGCATACATTATTTTAACTGCCGCGGAAGTTATGGTCTCAATAACCGGACTGGAATTTTCATATACTCAGTCACCTAACAG
>DAIPYE010000074.1:0-14521 GCA_036782915.1 Bacteroidota bacterium
ATTGTTAATTGTTAATTGCTAATTGTTAATTGCTAATTGTTAATTGCTAATTGTTTAACTGCTAACTGTTTAACTGCTCCGGCTCCGGCAGTTATTTCCGGATGAAGTCTCAGCACATCACCTTCTTTTACGCCGGCTTCAGCCAGTGTTTGGCTTTCGGTGAGTTGTTTACCGGAAGCTTTATGATGGAATTTGTAGGAAAGCGGTTCTCCGTCAGGACCTGTGACGGGCATTTTCATTTTCGGAAGAAGAACTTCCATGATCCTTTTTACGGATGCGTCATCAGGTAAAGTCGCCTGCTGCTCTTTATTTCCTGTTGCATCAACGATTGTAATGTTTATTCTAGCCATAGGGTGACAATTTAAAAATTATAGTTCATTAATTAAATGGTAAATTTATATTAAAATAAATTATTGTCAGATTTTTATTGAATTCGGATATTTTTTCGGTATAGAAATGAAATTGTATTTATAAACTAATAAATTTATTTTAACACACTTTAAATTTTGTGTTAACTTAAACCAATTTTATGAAAAACATTTATAAATTGTTATTTCTTTCAATTTTCATATTTTCCTTAAGCATTATTCTTGTTTCCTGCAATAAATCAAATACTTCAAATGAAATTCTGATAGGTGAATTTGCATCACTGACGGGAAGCGAAGCTACATTTGGTCAGTCTTCACATAATGGTCTTATACTTGCAGTTGAAGAAATAAATAAATCGGGATTGCTTGGAAAACAGGTTAAGCTCATAACAGAAGATAATCAGGGCAAACCGTCCGAGACACAGACAGTTGTGCAGAAATTAATTAACAGGGATAAAGTTGTGGCGATAATCGGTGAGGTTGCATCTTCACGAAGCAAAGCCGGCGCGCCGATCTGTCAGGCAGCAAAAATTCCAATGATCACACCCGCTTCGACAAATCCCGAAGTTACAACTATAGGTGATTACATATTCAGAGTTTGTTTTATCGATCCGTTTCAGGCGACAGTGATGAGTAAGTTTGCCATAAATTCCATGAAGGTAAAAAAAGTTGCGATACTTATAGATCAGAAAAATGCTTATTCAACAGGGCTTGCAGATAATTTCAAGCAGGTTTTTACATCAATGGGCGGTGAAATTGTAGAGGAACAAAAATACACAGCGGGTGATAAAGATTTCAAAGCTCAGTTAACTTCCATAAAAGCTAAAAATCCTGAAGCAATATTTATTCCCGGATATTATACAGACGTTAATTTAATTTCCATACAGGCAAGAGAGATAGGAATTACCTGTCCGCTTTTCGGAAGTGACGGATGGGAATCTGAAAAACTGACTGAAGGAAAAGCTAAAGATGCGCTGGAAGGAAGTTTCTTTTCAACTCATGTATCCGCTGATGATCCTTCACCTAACATACAGAACTTCATAAAAAAATATCAGGAAAAATATAAATCAAAACCTGACGCTATGGCATTCCTGGCTTATGACGCAGGCATGATACTTTTTGATGCAATAAAAAAAGCAAATTCAACTGAAGGAGAGAAGATCAAGAATGAACTTGCAAAAACAAAGGATTATCCCGGAGTTACCGGAATCATTACAATTAACGAACAGCGAAATGCTGTAAAACCTGCAGTTGTAATGGAGATCAAAGGCGGAAATTTTGTTTATAAGGAAACGATAGCGCCTTAAGTCAATTACGAGTTACAAATTACGGTTTGTTTATTTATATACCTTTTCAATCTTTTGTAATTCGCTTGCCTCGCGAAACGGGTAATTATTAATTTTTAATTCAAATAAAGCTTGTCTGAATTTATACAACAACTTATCAATGGCTTATCTCTTGGCAGTATTTATGCCCTAATCGCACTGGGTTATACAATGGTTTACGGCATACTTAAGTTCATCAACTTCGCTCACGGAGAAATTTTCATGCTTGGAGCTTACACCGGATATTACCTTGCAAGATCGTTCGGCGTAGACAGTCCCTCCATTCCTATGGCAATAATCATTATGCTTTTAACAATGATGATCACTGCTGCAATTGGTGTTATCATAGAAAAACTCGCATACAAACCATTAAGAAATTCATCCAAATTAACTGTACTTATCACAGCAATAGGCGTATCCTTATTTTTGCAATACACGGGACAATTGCTTTTCGGCGCAGATCCAAAATCTTATCCGACAATAATTGAAAATGTAAGTTTCAATATTTTCGGAGCAACGATCGGTTCGAATCAGATAGTAGTATTAATATCGGCTTTGATATTAATGTTTGCTTTAAGAATTATTGTAATGAAAACTAAAATGGGAATTGCCATCAGAGCAGTTTCAAATAATTTAACAGCTGCATCATTAATGGGAATTAATATTAACAATGTTATCTCATTTACATTTGTTATCGGCTCATCACTTGCAGGAGCTGCAGGAATTTTATACAGCATAAATTATCCCAGCATTGATCCGTTAATGGGATTGTTGCCGGGATTGAAAGCATTCATCGCAGCTGTTCTCGGCGGAATTGGAAATTTCCCAGGTGCGGCAGTCGGAGGTTTGATAATTGGACTGGTTGAAACATTCACTGTCGGTTATTTTTCACCTACATACAGAGATGCAATTGCATTTGCGATTTTGATAATAATTCTCTTGGTTAAACCAACAGGATTATTCGGAAAGAAAGAAATAGAGAAAGTTTAAATTAACATTACGGATACTTTATCAGGACGTTGAGCAGACGTCCTTTTTTTGTTTATTAATGAATTTGTAAGATTATGAGTTATTTTAGGGATTTGAGATGACATCCTGAAGATGACATCCTGAAGATGACATCCTGAAGATGACATCCTGAATTTAAATTTTTTATATAATTAATTTTTTTAAGATGAAATTAATCTCTTTGGCTTGTGAAGCAGTTAATTTTCCACATAAATGAGTTAATTACTTTTCGCAGAACTTTCTCTTTCCTTCTTCCTTCTTACAAAATCCATTACATACATATACAAAGCAAACAAAGAAAATACCGCCATTATTAAAATTATCAGATTTCCTCTCAGAATGCCCATTACTGCAAACATTATTGTCGCAACCAGTGTGATAATTACAGCAATATGCGTTGCTGTTTTATTTTCATTTTTCACCTGAAAAGAAAGAGCAATAAGTATTAAACCTATTCCCGGAGCTATTAATGCTGTAGGACTTCCGGACATAAAATATCCGTAAACTCCCAATCCGATCAGAACAATTGCATTACCGATCATTATTCTGTAAATATTCATTTATATTATAATTTAGTTAATTGATAATTTATTTGTAAATTAGAACCGGTAAGGGTTTATTTCAATTCAATTAAGTAAATATTCAAATGCATTTTAAAATTGCTTGACTAAATAGATAGTTAACCTTATTTTGTAAGGAATTTTTAACAGATAACCTAATTAAATAAGGCATTACTATTCAAGTTAAATATAACGACGAAATTAAATTAGACAATATTGACCTGAAGATATTATCAGAGCTTCAAAAAAATTGTCTTATTAAAAAAAATGAACTTGCTGACATTGTCGGTTTATCTCTTCCTTCTACAATTGACAGAATCTCAAAACTCGAATCACACGGTTATATAAATTCCTACAATGCTGTATTAAATCACAAAAAGCTCAAGTATGACATCACATGTTTTATTTTTGTGATTAGCGAATCATCGAAACATTATAAACAGTTCATTGAACATGCGCAAAATGAGAAAGAAGTTATGGAATGTCACTCAATTACAGGTGACGGATCACATATTTTAAAGATCAGAACTCAAAACACAACAACCTTAGAAAAACTTTTGTCAAAGATTCAGACCTGGCCCGGAGTAAAATCATCGAAAACCAGTATTGTACTTTCTACATTAAAAGAAACAACTGAGATAGAAATTAAACTTTAAAAAAATTATACTAATTAACTTAAACTAAATTAAAATGGCTGAAAAAACAACTCTTGAGGAACAAAAAGAAAAACTGAAGAGAATTAACGATGTCTTCAAATTAATAAAGGAAAAAGAAGTAAAAATGATCGATCTGAGATTTACAGACCTTCCCGGGCAGTGGCAGCATCTTACAATACCGGTTTCAAAACTCAGTGAAAGTACATTTTATGAAGGTATAGGGTTTGACGGTTCATCCATCCGCGGATGGAAAAGCATAAATGACTCTGATATGCTCGCTATCCCTGATCCTTCTACAGCTAACATTGATCCGTTCATGACGACGAAAACAATGAACATGATCTGCGATATTTATGAACCGGAATCGAAAAATATTTATGATATGGATCCAAGAAATCTTGCCAGAAAAGCTGTTGAATATTTACGTTCTACCGGAATTGCAGACACTGCTTACATTGGTCCGGAAGCTGAGTTTTTCATACTCGATCATGTTGCCTATAATATCAATGAATATTCAAGCTGGTACAGAATTGACTCAGCAGAAGGATTCTGGAATACCGGAAGCGAGAAAGAATTAAATCTCGGTCACAAGATCCGTTTGAAAGAAGGATATTTTCCGGTGCCGCCTTCAGACTCTACAAATGATCTCAGAAGTCTTATGGTTGAAAATCTTATTAATGTCGGGATAGATGTGGAAATGCATCATCATGAAGTTGCAACAGGTGGTCAGGCAGAAATTGATTTTAAATATTGTCCGTTGGTCGACTGTGCGGATAATTTACAAATGTTCAAATATATTGTAAAAAATACTGCAAAGTCCGTGGGGAAGACAGCTACATTCATGCCAAAGCCGATGTTCGGTGATAACGGAAGCGGAATGCATACTCACATTAGTTTATGGAAGGATGGACAACCGCTTTTTGCAGGCGACGGTTACGCAGGAATGAGTGAAATGGCTTTGAATTTTATCGGCGGAATTCTTAAACATGCTCCTTCGATACTTGCGTTTACAAATCCAACTACAAATTCTTACAAAAGACTTGTACCCGGATATGAAGCTCCTGTAAATCTTGCATACTCGAAAAGTAACAGAAGCGCTGCGATCAGAATCCCGATGTATTCAGATAATCCTAAAGCAAAGAGAGTGGAATTCAGATGTCCGGACGGAACAGCAAATCCTTATCTTGCATTTTCTGCGATATTACTGGCTGGAATAGACGGAATCATAAATAAAACTGATCCCGGTGCCCCTTTGGAAAAAGATATTTTTCATCTCGACTCAAACGAATTGAAAAAAATTCCTCATGCGCCTGAAGACCTTACTGTAGCTTTGCATAAACTGGAAGAAGACAATGAATATCTGAAACAGGGAGGCATTTTTACAGATAAACTTATACAAACATGGATCGATTATAAAATGAAAAATGAAGTTAAGGAAGTTCAGCTCAGACCTCATCCATACGAGTTTCATTTGTATTATGAAGTGTAATAAAATAAATTTAAATCTTCCGGTGTCAGTAAAACACCGGAAGATATAAACCGACAATTATTTTTTCATATTGATAGATAATGTATATTATCATTAATTTCATATTAAATAATAAATGGATATTTACAACTTGAATTATTAAGTTAATACAAGTTAAATTACATCAAAAATATAATTAAACAACATGTTTTTGGGATTAAAATCGTCTCAGTATTTAATTCTGCAAGCCCTGTTTTTAATCTGTATAATCTCTTGTGATAAAAAAAATTTTGATGTAGTACAAGAAAAGAACAATGACAGCATAAAAGCCTGTTGTGAAAAAAAACCATCAAGATTCGCTTCAAACGATTCTGTTCAAACCGATTCTCTTGCCGACAATATTAATAATTCTCAAATAAAAGAAATTTCAAAAAGCAATAATTCAGAATCTAATACCGGGATGGTATGGGTTTCCGGCGGAGAATTTATTATGGGTTCAAATGAGTCTGATGCTTATGATGTTGAGAAACCTGCACACAAAGTAAAGGTTGACGGATTCTGGATGGATGCGACTGAGGTCACCAATGAACAATTTAAAAAATTCACGGATGCAACGGGATATATAACCATTGCGGAAAGAGTTCCTGACTGGAATGAATTAAAGAAACAGCTTCCTCCCGGGACAGCTGCTCCAAATCCGAAAGATCTTGTCGCTGCTTCTCTGGTTTATATTCAACCGAAAAACAAAGTCATTTCAACTGATGATGTTTCACAATGGTGGAGCTGGGTTCCGGGCGCAAACTGGAGATATCCGGAAGGTCCGGCCAGTAATATAAAAGACAGAATGAATTTTCCTGTTGTTCATATCGCTTATGATGATGCACTTGCTTATTGCAAATGGTCAGGCAAGAGACTGCCGACAGAAGCGGAATGGGAATTTGCCGCACAGAACTGTATGGATGAAAAGCGTTATGCCTGGGGAGATGAATTAAGACCCGGCGGAAAAATAATGGCGAATATCTGGCAGGGAATTTTTCCGAATGAAAATAAGAAAGAAGACGGCTATGCAGGAACTTCTCCGGTGAAGAGTTTTCCGAATAATTGATACGGACTTTATGATATGATTGGAAATGTCTGGGAATGGACAAGTGACTGGTATGATTCACAGGCATATATGAAAATACCAAAAAATAAAGTTGTTTCGAATCCCAATGGTCCGGAAAAATCTTTTGATAATGAAGATGCATATTCAATAAAACGGGTTGTAAAAGGCGGTTCATTTTTGTGCTCTGAAAATTACTGCGTGAATTACAGACCGAGTGCAAGAAGAGGACAGGCATTTGATAGCGGAACGTCTAATATCGGGTTCAGATGCGTGAAATAAAGTTACGGATCACGGGTTACAATTTACAAGTCTTAAGTTGTAATGTCTGCCTTGCAAAGTGATTATTAAGTATTCAGTATTAAGTATTCAGTATTCAATATTGAGTATAGTGTAAAGTACAAATTATTGTTTTACAAATTTTTATTTTTTTCTAAATCAAATATTTCTTAAACTAAAAAGACAGCAATGAAAAAATCTGCATATTTACTTGTTTGTATTTTAGCTGCTTCTTTTGTTTTTTCTTTTTACTCCTGTAACAAAGGGCAAAAGAATACTACAGGGACACCGGATAAGCTTCAGACTACCGGCACACCCGGAAATCCGGATGCTACAACTACAATAGATGGAAAACAAATTCCAGCTCCAGCGCCGCCATTCGGAGGTTTAATAAAAGATGAAGCAAAAGATTCAAAACCCTGGTGGGCTCCAAGAATTGCACCGCCAAAAGGTGCTCCCAATGTTCTTTTGATAATGACTGATGATGCCGGATACGGTGTCTCAGGTACATTTGGAGGAGTGATACCTACACCTACAATGGATAAGGTTGCAAAAAACGGATTGAGATATACACAGATGCATTCAACTGCATTATGCTCACCATCCCGAGCTGCAATCATTACAGGAAGAAATCACCATTCAGTAGGTTTCGGCGTTGTATCAGAACAGGCAACAGGATTCCCCGGATATGATGCTATAATCGGAATAGAAAATGCAACAGTTGGTAAAATATTAAGAGATAATGGATACTCGACTTCCTGGTTTGGCAAGAACCATAATACTCCTACTTATTTGATTTCTCAGACAGGTCCGTTTGACCAATGGCCCAATGGAATGGGATTTGAATATTACTATGGTTTTATGGGCGGAGAATCAGATCAGTACACACCAAACCTATACAGAAATACAAATCAGATTTATCCTTGGTTAGAGAATCCGAATTATAATCTGGTAACAGGTATGGCTGATGATGCAATTGAATATATGGACAAACTTAATGCAATACTCCCGGATAAACCTTTCTTTGTATATTATGTACCGGGTGCGACTCATGCTCCTCATCAGCCGACGCAGGAATGGAGAGATAAATTCAAAGGTAAATTTGATATGGGATGGAATGTAATGCGTGAAGAAATTTTTGCAAATCAGAAAAGACTTGGTGTAATACCTGCTAATACTCAACTTACTCCTTGGCCGGATGATCTTCCAAAGTGGGAAACTTTAACTCCTGATGAAAAGAAATTATATGCTGTTCAAGCTGAAAACTTTGCAGCTTATGTTGCTTATGCCGACTATGAGATCGGACGTGTCATTCAGAAAGTGGAAGATATGGGAAGATTAGATAACACTTTGATATTTTATATTACAGGAGATAATGGTACAAGTGCGGAAGGATCGTTGCAGGGAACTCCATTTGACTTAACTACACTTCAGGGTATAGACGTACCTGTTGCTGATCAGTTAAAATACTTAGATGTCTGGGGTACTAATCAAACACAGCCGCATATGTCCGTTGCATGGTCGTGGGCATTTGATACTCCTTTTAAATGGACTAAGCAGGTAGCATCGCACTTTGGAGGAACGAGACAGGGAATGTGCATCTCCTGGCCAAACCGAATAAAGGATTTCGGAGGAATCAGAACACAGTTTCATCATTTTATAGATATAGTTCCAACTATCCTTGAAGCTACTGGTATACAAGCTCCGCAAACAGTTGAAGGAATTCCGCAGAAACCAATTGAAGGTGTAAGCATGGCATATACCTGGGACAAAGCAAATGCTAATGCTCCAACTACAAGAAAGACACAATACTTTGAAATGTTCTGTAACAGAGGAATTTATAATGATGGCTGGTATGCATGCACAACACCTCCTGAACCGCCATGGTTTATGGGCACTAAAGCATTACCCGATCCTTTAACAGGATATAAATGGGAGCTCTATAATATCAGTGAAGATTTTTCACAAAACAATGATCTGGCAGCAAAGGAACCTGATAAACTAAAGGAAATGGAGGCACTATTTATGAAAGAAGCAGCAAAGTATCAGGTGCTTCCTTTGGATAATTCTATTCTGCCTAGAGTAATTTCTCCAAAACCAAGCAATACAGCAGGAAGAAGTGTATTTACATATTCAGGTCCGATCAAAGGTATTGATATGATGAGTGCTGCTGCAAGTCTTCTGAATAAATCTTACACCATAACTGCAGAAGTGGATGTTCCGCAAAATGCAAACGGGATGATATTTACTGAAGGTGGAAGGTTTGGCGGAGTAGGCTTGTATTTGCTAAACGGAAAACCGATTTATACATACAACTTTCTAAATCTTAAAAGAATGAAATGGAACGGAACTGAAGCTTTATCTGCCGGTAAACACACATTAGTTTATGATTTTAAATATTCAGGTCCGGGATTTGGAAAAGGAGGTACGGGTACTTTGAGTGTTGACGGAAAAGAAGTTGCGACAAATCAGATGCCGCATACTATTCCTTTCCTTATGAATCTCGGGGAATCTATGGATATAGGTTCAGATACACGCACCGGAGTTGATGATCAGGATTATCAGGTGCCTTTTACTTTTAACGGAAAGATCTTAAAGGTAGTAGTAAAGATCGGACCTGAACAGTTAGCTGATGCTGATATTATTCATAAAAATAATATTCTTGCAAATGTTAATTATTAGTTTTATTAATTTTTCACTTATCAATTAATTATAATAAAAACCATCAGTAATTTACTCTGCTGATGGTTTTATTTTTTTTAAAAGTTTTATATTCGTTCTGAATGCTCCGTTAATTCGTTGCATTCTTTTCTGCTCATTTACCCATACTCTTAAATTTTTTAAAACCATAACAGAAATTCATATTTGCAAGATAATATAAATTGTTTATGCATAAATTTTATCCTTAAATTATTAAGGCATTGGTTTTAGATTGTCTGATGAAAAAAAGCATAAATGATAAAATTAAAGGGCGCGGTTCTCAATATAATCTGCCGAACAGATTTGAGAAAATTCATATTGATAATTCTTTTAACAGGTCAGATGAATATACTGAAGAAGAAGAGAAAAAACCTGATACAGAATTTTTTACTGACCACTCAAAAACAATTCTTGTTAAAAATAACAGCCCTGATCTTGGTTCCTCATTCAGTATAAATCCATACAGAGGATGTGAACACGGATGTATTTACTGTTATGCAAGACCGACACATGAGTATCTCGGATTTTCAGCAGGACTGGATTTTGAAACCAAGATTATGGTGAAACATGATGCGCCTAAATTACTGGAAGAAGCTTTCTTAAAAAAAAGCTGGATTCCACAATCGGTTTTTTTTTCGGGCAATACAGATTGTTATCAGCCGGTTGAAAGGAAATTAGAGATCACGAGAAAATGTCTTGAAGTATTTTTAAATTTCAGAAATCCTGTAGCAATAATTACAAAGAATGCTCTGATAAAAAGAGATATTGATATTTTAAAAGAACTGGCTAAATTGAATTTAGTCAGAGTAGTAATTTCCATTACTACATTAAAAAAAGAGTTACAGCAAAGAATGGAACCGCGAACTTCCACACCGGAAAGAAGGCTTGATACGATCGGGTTCTTATCAGTAAACGGGATACCTGTTTCAGTAAATGTCGCGCCGATAATTCCCGGATTGACAGATGAAGAGATTCCTGCAATTCTAAAAGCATCTTCGGAAAGAGGAGCAGTAAATGCCGGCAGAGTAATGCTGAGACTGCCTCATTCTGTGAAGGAATTGTTTTGTGACTGGGTTATCCGGGAGTTTCCCGACAGAGCGAATAAGATCATTAACAGGATAAAAGAAATTCACGGAGGCGAACTCTACCGGAGTGAATTCGGGAAAAGATTAACAGGTGAAGGAGAGTGGGCTGACACAATTCAGAAAATTTTTAATACGAACTGCAGCAGATATAATTTAAATATTGCAAAACTGCCTTTGTCTACCGAACATTTCAGAAGAATAAACTCAGATCAGATAGAATTATTCTGATAAGCGAGTAAAATAAAAATGTTGTACAATTCTTTTTTAAACAGTACAGTTTAATTTAAAAACGTTCTTGGCTGAAATGAATAAACAGAAATTCTTAAAACTTATACCACTTAATTTCTAAAACCGATTTGATATATTATTTAAAAAATACATGCCTTTAAAAATTACTTTACACTCTTTCAGCTATAAAAAATGCGGAGTACCCGCAGACCCGACAGGTAACGGCGGTGGGTTCATATTCGATTGCAGATTTATTTATAATCCCGGAAGAAAGGAAGAATTTAAAAAACTCACCGGGATGGATAAGGAAGTTGCTGTTTTTCTGGAGGAACAAAAAGAGATGCAGAAATTTCTTAACAATGTTTTTGATATCATTGATCCGGCAATTGAAAATTATCTGGAAAGAGATTTCACGGATCTTATGATCGGTTTTGGCTGTACAGGCGGTCAGCACAGGTCAGTATATGCAGCAGAAAAAACAAAACAGCACATAGATAATAAATTCGCAAATGTATCAGTCGAACTTCATCACGATCAGATCGTAAAGGGACTTAACTTTACTCCTTGATCTTTAAAACAATAAACCTGCATTCCAAAAATTGAATGATGATATAAAATCCATTGAAAAAAAGACTTTCCGTCTGCATCTGATCTCTCAGGTCTTTATCGGTCTTGCATTCGGAATTTTTAATTTACAGGAAGTGATTTTAAAAAAGTCCCTTCTGGCTACGGATTTTCAGGTAACAATGCTTATCTTTCTCACCAGTTCAGCTTTCCTTTTTTCAATATACGGACCCGAGATCATTAACCGTTCAAACAATCAGTCCCGTATGATTATCTTAATGGCAGTCTTCAGCAGATTTTTTCTTCTGATAATTCCGTTCTTTGAATCCCCGAATTTTTTTATTTTTTGCATAGCAGCTATGAGTTACACAGACTCATTGATTAAGCCGACCTGGAATACTGTTTTTAAACATAATTATACTGTTGAAAAAAGAAGCTCTTTATACTCTTATGCATCGAGTTTATACACTGTTATAACACTTCTTGTAACTACCATGCTGGGTTATTTGCTTGACTGGGATTACAGACTTTACAAAGTGTTCTATCCGTTGGCGGCAATTTTCGACATTCTTGCATACAGAAATCTTGCAAAGATGGTTGCTTTGGGAAAATTAAATCATCTTGTTTCAGATAATAAATTTACTGGAATAATTACCTACAGGCTGCTTAAAGATATAATTGTTTTGCCGGTGAGAAATTTAATGAGGATTTTCAGAGAGAATAAACCTTTCTACAGATTTGAAATATATTTCTTTCTTTACGGAATGGCATTTATGATAGCAAGTCCCGCTGTCCCGATATTTTTAGTACAGACATTAAAACTTGACTACAGTTCTATTTCCGTTGCAAAAGGACTTGTGTTCTATTCGGCGACAATTTTATTTACTCCTGTTATGGGAAGACTGCACGGTAACGGAAACCCGACAAAATTCTGCGGTTATCTTTTTCTGGGATTAATTTTCTTTCCATTGCTGATGCTTTCTATAAAATATCTCGGAGTTGATACTGATTTTCTGTCAAAAGATATGCTGCTTTATTTTACTTATTTTTATTTTGCAGTTTTTATGTGCGGAGTTACTATTTCCTGGAATTTAAGTTCAATATATTATTCACCGCAATTCGAAGTTGCGAATTACCAGGCGGTTCATATTACTCTTACAGGTGTCAGAGGATTGTTTGCGCCGTTCATCGGATATTTTATTTTGAAAATGTTTTCTATCGAAGCAACGTTCATGGTTTCAGCAATTTTCTTTTTATTTGCCGGTGTGATGATGCTCAGAGAAAGTAAAAGAAAACAGACTGCGTTTTGAAATACAGTCTGTTTAAATATGAACTTTATTTTATAATTCTAATCCTGCAGCATTCCTGCAATTCCACGGTTCATATATCTCTTAAAAGCTGACCGCAGTATCAGTGATTTGTACTCATCTGTATTAATATTATTCTCAACAAATAGTTCTAAGTTTTGTCCCGAATGTGAAATAATTATAAATGGTTTTCCCTTAGTTCCTTCTACAGAATAAATAAAGAATAACAGAACAGTCAACACTGTAAACACATAAAACACTTTTTTCAATGCTTTCATTTTTTTCTTCCTTTTTTAAAATTGTTTTTGAATTTGTTCTTAAAAAAATGCTGCCGGTATTTTTTGAATCCGGCAGCTTTGGGTTCTGATCCTACATTTCAACATTACAATTGATATGTAAGATTTTGTTCTTCCCTTAATTTCAAAACCGGTTTTTGAAATATTTACTTAACTAAAAGTATTTCAAAAAGCTGATACAAAATTCGGAATTTTAAGTCTGTATTTGAATAGAGGTCAACCCTGATATCGTGCAGGGAGATCATACATTTTTAAGTATGAATCCGCTTAGTCAGGCAGAATTATTATAAGGAAAATAGTTTTATTGGTTTTTAATGAAGAGAGGTTCGGAATGTTGATAGAATATCACGAAGTTTAATTTAATAGCAGATTATTTTTGAAGAATTTTTACAGAAGTTGTTTATTTTCCAGTGCGAATTTTATTAAACTGAAAGATCCTTTCAGCCCAAGTTTGCTTATCATATTGGATCTGTGATTTTCAACTGTTTTGTAACTTATGAACATTTCTTCACCGATCTCTTTTGATGTTTTTCCTTCGGAAATTGATTTCAGAATTTTAAGTTCTGATTTTGTAAGATCAGTTAAGTTCGGATTTTCCTTTTCGAGTTTTTTTATCTTATCTCTTCTTGTTATAAGTAAGTTTGAGATCGAAGGACTGATGTAATAATTGTCTTCAGAAACTTTATATATACATTCTACAATGTCATTCACGGCGCAATCTTTCAGAACAAAACCGCTTACTCCCAGTTCCATCGCTTCATCAAAGATATCTTCCGATGAAAACACCGTAAGAAAAATCACCTTTGTTTGCGATTTTAATTTCTTCATCTCTTTTAAAACCTGAAGTCCGGTCATCTTCGGCATATCTATATCCAGTAAAGCTATTTCAGGTTTAAGTTCTGTAATAATTTCAAGAGCTTTCTCCCCGTTTTCCGCTATGCCGGTAATTTCAATGCTTTCATCTTCTTCTATGATCTGCTTTAATCCGTTTCTGAATATCGGATGATCATCGGCTATTATGATCTTTATTGTTTTTTCTTTTGTCATTTTATATCTATTGGAATTTTAAATTTAATTGTTGTTCCTTTGCCAATTTCTGAGTCTATATGTATTTCACCATTCATATATTTTATTCTTTCAAGTATTCCCGAAAGTCCGAATCCGCTTATTGCTTTTGTAAATTCTCTGCTATTCACATCAAATCCCTTCCCGTTATCGATCATCATCACATGAATGTCTTTATCAGCTCTTGTAACTTTCAGAATTACTTCTGTTGCTCCGGAATGTTTTATAATATTAGAAATAGATTCCTGTATTACTCTGAAAAGATTTATCTCACTTTCTTTTGATAATAGATCATCGACGTTGTCTGTTTCAAAAACGAAATTCAGATCAGTGGATTTGGAAACTTCATTAATTATTGATTTAATTGTTTTTGTAAAGCCGAGTCTTTCCAGCTGATGAGGATGCAGATTGTAAGCAATGTTCCTCACTTCGGTAATAGTGGATGAGGAGAGTTCGGAAATTTCCTCAAGTGTTTTTTCAAGCCTTGCCTTATCATCCTTATGTCTGAGG
>DAIPYE010000075.1:0-14517 GCA_036782915.1 Bacteroidota bacterium
CATAATTTGGAATCTTTCTCCTTAAAATATTTTTTAAATTTAATTCTTCCTAATTGAATATCACTGTTTTAATGTCGGTTTATAATGATGCCGGATTTCTGAGAAATTCAATTAAAAGTATATTAAATCAGACATTTAGTGAATTTGAGTTTTTGATCATCGATGACGGATCAACTGATAATACCGAAGAAATAATCAGTGGTTTTAATGACTCAAGAATAATTTATAAAAAAATCGATCATACAGGATTAGCAGGCGCGCTAAATCACGGAATAAGTATTTCCGGCGGTGACTGGATCGCAAGGATCGATGCTGATGATTTAAGTACTCCTGACAGACTGCAAAAGCAGGTAACCGCTCTGACAATCAACAAAGATGTAAATGTCATTTCCGGCTGGTCTGTTTATTTTAAAGACCAGGGAAAAATTTTATTCCTTCTGAAAACTCCCGAGGAAGATAATGATATCAAAAAATTTCTGAATCTGCATAATCCCGTAAACCATTCATCGGTAATGTTTAACAAAAAAGTAATTAAGGTTAACGGTGGATACAATGAGAATTTTAAATGTTATGAGGATTTCGAACTCTGGTTCCGGCTGAGAAATAAATTGAAATTTAAAATTATTCCTGAATTTTATACATATACAAGACTGCATCCGCTTTCTATGTCAACAGATGCGAAGAAAAACAAAATTTATAAAATGCTTTTTGACAACGCTTTATTGAATTCAAATAATGCAGAGACCAAAGAATCGAAGGAATACTGGGATGAAATACTTTTCCGTATCGAATATTTTTATGGAAATAAAGACAGATCAAGAAAATACTTTAGGGGTAAATACACCGGGAAAAAAGCACTTGAGTTTTTAAACACCTTTCTTCCTGAAAGATTATTTAATAAAAATTTAGATCTGAGATTAAGATACAGACTGGAGTCAAGATCTGAAGATTTGAAATTTTATGAAGCTGAATTAAGAAATCTTTTAAGACAAAATTAAATTTAGATGCTTTTGCCAGAGGCTGAATTAAAAAATAATTGGTATAGTTTTCTAAAAAGCATTTTAGTACTGTTTTCAGTACATATTGTGTTTCTTTATTTTTCCGGATATTTTAATATCGGATTGCTGTCAGATGATTTTTTAAATTTTATTTCAGCACAGTCATCAGACTTTGCTGATAAAATAACAAGCTCAGTTCCATATTACAATAAATTTCATTTCAGACCATTGTGGTTTCTGTCAATAAACCTTAGTATTTTTTTAAGTTCAGTATTCTTTCCTTCAGGAAACAACTTCGTTTTTTTCAGAATTGAAAATCTGTTTTGGTTTTACCTTTTGATTTTAATTTCAACAGGTCTTTTAAATAAAATTACGGGAAGTAAAAAACCACCTTTGATCTTTGCTCTGACCTGCCTGCTCTTTTCAAATAATTTACTGAACATCTGCTGGACCGCGGGAAAAGCAGACCTGATATGCGCTGTTTTTATTTTATCCGCTCTTTCGATGACTTATAAATATATTTCAAACGTAAATTTTACAAACTTCATAAGTGTATTGCTGTTATTTTCTGCTTCATTAATGACAAAGGAAACATCAGTTACTTTTCCTCTAATAAGTATTGTTTTCTTTTCTATTTTTTACGGACGAAGTATTTTAAAAAATATCAGGACTTTGCTCATATATGAATTCGCAATATTGTCAGCTTATATTTTTTTAAAGATATTCATAATTAAAAATTCTCCGTCAGAAGTCATAACAGCTTTTCAGAATCCGGGAATAAAAAGTATATTTGATATTTCATTCAAAGCAATATTATCGTTATTGTTTCCTTTTGATTACCTGACATTACAATACGGTCTTTTAACAGGAAACCCGCAGCTGATAATTTACCTGATAATTATTTCTGCGTTGGTTCTGTATATTTTGTATCTGTCAATTAAGAATAACGAAGTAAAATCAATTATTTTAATTTCTGCTTTATTTATCATTTTAATAATACCGAATTATATCGGAGGATATTTCAGACCGCAGCTTATCTTAATTCCATTTGTTATATTTAACTTAGCTCTGTTTATAATCTTCAATAAATTAAAAACAGATTCGAAATTTCTGAAAACTGTTTTGTTATTTACATTTGTGATCTGGATCATGACAAGTTTCAATATGATCAAAGACTGGGAATATGCAACAGAGTTAACTAAAAAAGACATTTCGATAATGTGTGAAAAGAAATTCGATCTAAGCAATAATAAAAAAACATACATTATTGGTTTACCTTCTCGGTATAATCAGACATTTTTATTGAATTATGTTTCCGGACCATACAATTATGTTTGTAACGGGGAATTCAGGCTTACAGACAATATCACCGATATCATACATACCGGAGCTTTGGATAAAAATTCTCTAAACTCTGATTTAAAAATAAATACTATTTCAAGAAACGAATTTGAAATTGAAACTACAGGCACCACTCAATACCTTTTAAAACTGGATCTGATAAATACTGAATTTTCTGACAATGATGCCGAAATAAAATTTTCAGGAATGAATTCATTTGGAAAGCCGACCAAAGCAACCGTTAAATTTATCCAGAATAATTCAGATGTTTATTTATTCAGAAATAATAAATTGACATTGCTAAATCAGGATTTATGAGAGAAAATTATTTGAAATTTACATTAGCAGTTTTAACAGGTGCAGCATTATTGCTTTTTTCATTTCTCCCGGCTATTGAATTTTTACTTAATTTTTCAAATGATGATTCATTTTTTTACATCAAAACAGCATTCAATTTTTCAGCAGGTGAAGGATCTACATTTGACCTGATAAATAAAACCAACGGCTATCATCCTCTCTGGTTTCTCATTCTATCCTTTTATTTTTATGTTATTAATCTTTTTTCAGATTTTTCACCTGAGCTATATTTCAGATTAGTAGTTCTGCTGATCAACATCGTCAATGCTGCTATTATTTATTTTATGTATAAGTTTTTTAAAGTATGCAGCATTTTAAATTATAAAAAACAGTTTGCTCTTTCTGTTCCTTTATTTTTAACATTTGTTGCAATCAGAGATTACGGAATGGAAACTCATCTTGCGTGTCTGATTATTATAATTTATATGTATCTTAAATCTGATGAACAAATTAACTTCAAAAGCAATTTTTCCTTAAAGATATTTTTGTTAATACTTCTCTTTTTAACAAGAATAGATTTTCTTTTTAATGTGATACCTGTTATTATTATCGGAGATTATTTAACGGCCGGGGCAGATTCAGAAAGAAAAAAGTTTTTGAAATATTCTGTATTATTACTTTCTGTTACAGCTGTAATTTATTTTTCTCTCAATTTATTTTATTTTGGAAATTTTCTTTCAATAGCTTCAAAGGTCAAGAGTTCATTTCCGGAAGTGATCTTTTTTAAGAATTTTAATGATCTGTTTGCTCCGGGAACATTTACAAATCAGTTCATAAAATCTTTTTATGTATTTGCGGTAATAATGCTTTTTGCAATTATTTCATTTTTTAATAAAGAATGGATAAAATTTACTGAAACAGATAAATTCCTATTTATAATTTGTCTTTCCTCATTAATATTCATTATTTTTAATTTATGTTTTAACTTATATACTCTGAAAGAATGGTATGTAGCTTTTCCGACATTTATATGTTCCTTATTACTAACAAGAATAATTAATCAGTTTCCGAGAATATATTATTTTTCGCTGATATGTTTTACAATGCTTTTATTATATTACTTTGTCCTTACAAGACTGAACAATCCCAAATGGGACAGTATGTATAAGTATGCACTGGAACTGAAAAATCACACTGATCCGAAAGACAGGATATTAATGATAGATCTTAGCGGCATTGTTGGTTTTTTTTCCGAAAGAAAGATCGTGAACGGAGACGGACTGATCAACAGTTTTGAATACTGGAATTATAAATCTTCAGGCAAATTAAAAGAATTCATTGATTATAAAAAAATCAATATGTATTCAACATATTCAACTTCCAAAGGCAATCACGAAATGAGAGATTCTTCCGGATTTTTAATTGATATGTGTTATGCAAATAAATTCGGCGGATATTCTTTTACATTTCCAAAAGAAAATTTACTGATGACTGCTCCTTATTATTATTATCATGCAGTAAATTCAGATAAGGGAAACTGGTATTTATTCAAACTCAAATAACTAATTACGACAGAATTGAATATTCTCCATCTAACACCGGATTTTAACTATGCAGACGGAAGGTCTTATTACGTATTTCTGCTTTTAAAATATTTCAAAAGAAGAGAGCATAATATTACTCTTCTTACAAACTCAGGAGATTCCATTGACAGAGCCCTGAAAACCGGAGCAACTGTTATACAGGAAAATTTTTTGAGCAGGAAAGCATCATTTCTGAATTCAGTAAAATTACTAACTGAGATAACCGATAAAAATAAAATTGATATAATTCACAGTCATCACAGATATTATGAACTGCTGACAAATACAGCGGTTAAGACTTCAGGAAGGAAAGTTAAGACTGTATTCACTTCTCTCAGTCTTGTTAAAAACAGATATGCTGTGGAATTTAAATCCGACAGAATAATTGCAGTCAGTAATTGTATCCGTGAAATGCTAATAAACAGATTCAATGTGAATCCGGAGAAGATATCTTTAATTCCGAATTTTGCTGACAGCGAAGAATTACTTTTGCAAAAAGCCGGGATTGATAATGATCTAAAAAAAATCAAAAACGAAGTTAATATTCTGTCCGTGGGAAGATTTCATAAAGAGAAAGATCATTTAACATTGTTAAGGGCTATTGATAAAATAAAAAATACCGGCAAAAAAAGAGTTAAGCTGACGCTTGTTGGAGAGGGTGAGGAAAAAGAATCTTATATAAATTTTATTTCAGAAAGATCGCTTAATGCAGAAATAATTACGCCTCAGAAAGATTTATCAGAATATTTTATGAATGCTGATATATGCATTTTGAGTTCTGTAAGAGATCCATTTCCCGGATTTATGTTACAGAGCGGTTTACATAAAAAAGCATTTATCGGAACAGACACGGACGGGATCGGGGAATTAATTCGGGAAGGAAAAAACGGACTTTTGTTTCAGAAAAAAAATTCATATGAGCTTGCTACAAAAATCGACATTTTTATTAAGGATAAAATTCTTGCGGAGCAATGCGGGAATAATCTCTATAATAATGTGATCAGCAAATACACTGAAAAGCAAGTTATACCGGAAATAGAGGAATTATACATGCAGTTTGCAATTAACAATTAACAATTATCAATTAGAAATTAGATCGTATTTATTGGAATTGGTAATAATTCAAATCAATTATGAGTTCAAAAAATCCCGGAACAGTAAATATTTTTGGAGTTGATATAAACAGACTATCTGAAACGGAATTTTTGGATATAATAAAGAACAGCATTGAAAAAAATATAAAGATCAAGATAGCTTATGCAAATGCAAATTCATTGAATAAAATACATTCCGATAAAGAGTTAAAAAAGATGTATGAAAGTTTTGACATAATACATCCGGACGGAACGGGAGTATATCTGGCATCTAAATTTTTAAATGGCGATGCCGGATTAAAAATCCGGCTTACTGGTTCAGATTTTTATACAAAGTTAATTTCGGAATCAATAAAGAGGAAATGGAGTTATTTTTTCTTCGGACATACGACAGATATTCTAAAAGAAATAAGCAAAGTTCATCCTGATTTAATAATTTCAGGAATTCAGGATGGTTATAATTTTGAAGATCAGGAAGTAATTGAAAAAATAAATAAAACTTCACCGGATATAGTTATAATCGGATTAAGTTGTCCTATTCAGGAAAAATGGATGTATGAACATCAGGACAAGATCAATTTTAAAGTTATGATTACAGTCGGAGACGGAATAAAGGTTTTCGCAAACAAGAAAATACGAGGACCTGACTTTATGAGAAAAATCGGTATGGAATGGCTCTCCAGATTTATCAGTAATCCTGTAAACAATTTCGAAAAATACATTATTGGCAATCCAATATTCATTATCAGAGTTTTAAAAGAGAAATTAAAATCCGGCTTAATAAAGTGATATTTTTGAATAAAAATTGTATATTGTAATCATAAAATCACATCTGAATTTTAAATAAAATCAAGGAGAGTATGAAGAATAGTTACGATATTCGTTAAAATATCAGCTAATTTATTATGAAAAAAACAACATTCTTAGCTATAATTTGTCTGTTTATGACAAATTCCCTGTTCTCTCAGAACAACTACAACTGGATCACACCTAATAGAACTTATTTAAAACTTTATACAAATACCGACGGAATTCAAAGGATCAATAAATCGGATTTTACCAATGCAGGTATAAATACTTCCGGTTTGGATCCAAGAACGGTAAAAGTTTTATATAAAGGAAACGAGATACCGATTTTTTTTCAGGGTGAGAATGATGGAGTATTTGATGATGCGGATTATTTTGATTTTTACGGGAAAAGGAATTCAGGCGGATTAACAAATTTCCTTGATGCGAATTCCAATGCAACTGTATATACTAATAACGAATACAATGATCTATTTACTGATACAAGTGTGTACTGGGCGGAATGGGGCGGTTCAAACGGTCTAAGAATGCAGGTTTCGCAATTCAGTTCATCAGTGAATTACCAGGATAATTATTTTTATAAAAATCTTCATTTTGAAAAAGATCTGTATTATTATCTGGGTGAGACAATAAATCCAAATACTGATTACAGATATTTCAGTACAGAAAGAATAGTCGGGGAAACATGGTACTGGAAATTATTAACTACAGATAATTTTATAGAGGAGAGTTTTCAGATCAATGACCTTGCCTCTTCACAGCAGCTTTGCAGTCTCAAAATTTTTGCTTACCCCAGATCTTATACAACCTCAATTTTAAATGAACATCGTCTGATTTTATCTGTGAACGGTAATTTAATTGATACGCTTAAACGGGATAACTTAAAAAAATTCGATACAACGGTAACATTTTCAAGTAGTCTATTGAACAATAATTCCCAGAATACTGTAAATATTCGTTACGTACCATTAAACCCTACTTTCTTTTCGCCCTATGTTGACATAGATTTTTTTAATGTAACATATCCGAGAAATTTTAATATCAGCAATAATAACATATCAATAAATTTAAACGGCACTGATACAACTTCCAAAAAGTTCACAGTTCCGGGTTACAATTCTGTAAATCAGACTAATATTTATGATATCAGGAATAACATTAAAATAAATCCGGACAATATTACATCCGGGGTTTTAACATTCACCGGGAAAAGTAATTCATCTTTTGCAATAATCAATGAAAATATAACCTTAAAGCCTTTCAGAATTGTAAGCAGGCAGGTCAAAGATCTTGTATCTGCATCAAATGCCGCTGATTATCTGATTGTATACAATAAAATTTTTGAAACTCAGGCGGAGGAATTAAGAAATCACAGACAAAACTTCAGTAATTTCAGATCAGTAAAAGCAGAAATGCAGGACATTTATGATATTTTTAATTACGGAATTGAGAATCCTGTTGCAGTCCGGAATTTTGTAAAATATGCATATGAGAACTGGCAGTCTCCCGGTTTAAAATATGTTTGTTTAATGGGAAGAGCATCGCTTGATCCAAAGAAAAACAGTGCAGGATCGGTATATTATCAGAATCTTGTTCCCACTTACGGAAATCCTCCCACTGACGGGTATTTTGTAAATTTCAATATCGGAACTTTCACATATTTTCATCAGATCTCTGTTGGAAGGCTGCCGGTTTATACAACTACGGAAGCTCAGAATGTTGTAAATAAAATTATTACTTACGATACACAACAGCCGGAGAAGTGGTGGAAAAACTTTATATTTATAACCGGTGGACCTGACCGGGCTCAACAGATCCAGTTTCAGGCGAAATCAAACAATCTTGTCAATCAATATATTACACCTCCTCCGACAGCGGGGCAGACAGCAAAAATTTACAGAAACGATTCGACAGGATACATTACATACAATTATAAAGATTCAATAAAAAAAGAATTTGACAGGGGTTCGATGATAGTTAATTTTATCGGACATGCTGCCGCGCAGGACTGGGAAATAGGACTTGAAGATGTAAACAGCCTGAATAATCAGGGACGACAGCCTCTGGTACTGAGCTTTACTTGTTATACCGGAAGAAATTCAGAAACAAATATCAGGAGTTTCGGGGAAAGTTTTATTCTTTTACCGGGTAAATGCGCGATCGGATTTGTCGGAACTACAGGCTGGAGTTTTGCAGGTTCAGGAGATTCATTCAATGACAACATATTAAAGAATTTTTCCCGTGACAGTGTAAGAAGTATAGGAGATGTTGTTTCATACGCTTCAAGAATACTCGGCAGGGATTCTTTGAGCTTCAGTTCCAGAAATACAGTAAACTGTTATAATTTACTTGGTGACCCTGCAACAAAATTACTATTACCTGTTAAACCGGAATTTGATATAACGCAAAATGATTACGCTTTGTCAAATCCATTTCCGGCGATCGGCGAGAATATAAAATTGTCTGTCTTTCCAAAAAATCTGGGAACTGCAATTGATTCATTAAGAATTAGATTTAATCTGAAAAATAACGGTGTAATTTCCCAAAGTAATGATACTCTAATCAGAAATTTTTATTATACTGATACATTAAATCATTTTTTTGTAATAGATTCGGTCGGAAATTATACAATGTCAGTAATACTCGACCCGGACAGAACTTATTCTCAAAAATTCACAAATAATGATTCGATTACTTTCCCGCTGACTTTAAGAAATTTATCTTTTTTACAGATCAAGCCGCTGAATAATGCAATTTTAAACAACAGTGAATTTAAATTTACAGGATTAAATCCAAACGCTGACTATAGAAGTAATTCTGTTAAGATAATTCTGCAGGTTGATACAGCCAGAGCTTTTAATTCACCTGTTGTTCAAACCTTTATGAACAGCAATATATCAGGAGTATCATCTAATTTTAACGTAACTGTTCCTATACTTAATACAAACACATTATATTTTTTAAGAACTAATGCAGTAATTAACGGTGACAGTTCAGGCTGGTCTGAAATACAGAATGTAATTTACAATCCGGGAATTTCTGACATAAGAGTTAATGATTCGACATATACATTATATACAACAGATCCTCAACAGTACAATGGATCTGATTTGTTTAATGTAACATATTCTCCTCAGGGATTTGTGCTGGATAAATTCAAGGGTAACTTATTTATCAAATCACTTGGCAGTAATGGAAATGAAGCTTCTTATTTCACAATAAACGGAATTAATTCATACAGTGACGGCGGAACAAACCTTGGGCTGAATATCGCAAAAGTAAAAAAATTAACGGGAAAAGTTTCATCGATAAGAAATTTCACTATGACGTCTCCTTTTTCATCGGATTCTGTAATGACATTTCTGAATACATTTGACAGCACGGACTATTTAATGGCATATAACTGTTCATATGTTGCAGGCGCTGACAGTCTCAGAGGAAATGCAAAGGCAAAATTAAGAGAATTCGGCAGCCGTTACATTGATTCGATCAAACTTGGCTGGTTTGACAGCTGGGCTTTTTTCGGATATCTTGGAGCAGACTCTCTGCAGACATGTGAAAGTTATCATTTATTAACTCAGGGAGGCTGGGAACAGTCAGTATGTCAGATCAATCCTCAGTTTCAGCAAACATCGGGAAGTATTTCACAGACTTTCGGCTCTGCAGATAAATGGAAAGAATTTTCATGGGATCAGGTAATAAATCCCGGAAGCATATTGACATTTGATGTATTCGGAATAAGAGGTGATAATACTGCGACTGTTTTATATACCGGATTGACAACTAACTCGAATGTAAATTTAGATACAATAAATTCAACTGTTTATCCGTACATAAAACTTACTGCAAATCTTTCTATCGATACAGTTTCTGGATTAGAGTCCCCTGTTTACAAATCAACTACTTTTAAATATATACCTCCTCCTGAATTATTGCCTGACAATTATTCATTTACAGCAAGAGATACTGCTGTGCAGGAAGGTGACAGCATCGAAATGTCTGTCAGTTATTACAATGTCGGTTTTATCGATGCAAAAAAATATATTGCAAAATGGTATGTAAAAGATCAGGGGGTGGAGTCAATTTTAAGAAGTGATACTGTTACTTCTCCTTTGGGAATTGACAGCAGCAGGGATGCATACGTAAAATTCTCAACCGCAGGACTTAGAGATCCCAAACTGACAAAAGATACAGTTGACATTTATTTTGAGACTTACCTGGCAGACAATGAAAATGAAATTATACCTGCTAATAATATTGCAGTTAACAGATTTATAGTGGAGGGCGACAGTATTAATCCGAATATGGTGGTAACCTATGACGGAATTTCCATTCAAGACCGCGACTATATAAAGTCAAAACCAGATATAAAACTGGAATTTTTTGATGACAGCAGATTAGTGATCAGTGACACATCAAATGTTAAAGTTTATACTTATAATTTCCAGACACAGCGTTATGTTTATGTTCCCTACACACTCAACGGAGCTCCAAATCCGGTAATAAGAATCGGATTCCCGGATGATCCTTTTCTTCAGGCGACAGTGAATTACACTCCTGACCTAAGTGCCGGCGAACATCGTTTCAGATTTTCCGCATATGATAATTCCGGAAATCTAGCAGACTCTATTTTCAATACTGTCATTGTAGATAAAAAAATGTCAATTGTTGAAATGGCAAATTATCCGAATCCTATGAAAACTGAGACTCAGTTCACATTCAAACTTTCCGGTGATCTGAATCCGACAAGTTGTAAAGTAAAAATTTACACAGTTGCAGGCAGACTGGTTAAAGAGATCAATGCTGCTGCAAATATCGGTTACAATCAGATCCCCTGGGACGGAAAAGATTCAGACGGAGAATTTATGGCAAACGGAACATACCTTTATAAATTTATAATACAGGGTAATTCAGAAACAGAAACATCTATACAAAAGCTGGCGATTTTAAGATAATAGTTTTAAAATATGTATTTAAATTGAACAAAATTCAGGAACCTAAAAAAATAATTATCTCTGCCAATAAAAAGCGTCAGCTTTTTAACCTGAAAGAGTTAATTTATTACAAAGACCTGTTATATTTTTTTGTTTTGAGAGATATTACAGTTTTGTATAAACAGACAATTCTCGGATTTTTCTGGGCTATTTTGAACCCCCTTTTTCAAATGGTAGTATTTTCTATAATTTTCGGGAAACTGGCAGATATATCCAGTGACGGAATTCCTTATCCGATTTTTTCATTTGTTGCAATATTACCTTTTAACTATTTTTCACAATCACTTAACGGGGCGAGTGCAAGTCTTGTCGGCTCAGCCGGTGTTTTTACCAAAATATATTTCCCGCGCATATTAATCCCTTTGACTCCAGTATTATCAAAGCTGGCTGATTTCTTTATTGCTTTTATAATTTTGATCGGGATGATGATATTTTATAATATTTCACCAAATGCAAATATTGTATTTCTTCCACTGCTGATAGTTTTAATGATACTTTCATCAATGGGTCTGGGAATGTGGCTTTCTTCCCTGGCAATTCAGTATAGAGATGTGAAATTCGCAATCGGATTTGTTACGACTTTTTTATTGTATGCTGCTCCGGTTGTTTTTCCTGCATCACTTGTCCTGGAAAAATTCGGATATGATTTATATTTGATGTACGGACTTTATCCTATGGCAGGAGTTATAGAAGGATTCAGATCTTCATTACTCGGATTCAGACCTATGCCGTGGGATTTGATCGGAATGGGAAGTTTAAGCGCTGTTATATTGTTTATAAGCGGCGCTCTTTATTTTAACAGATCTGAAAGAATTTTCGCAGATGTCGCATAAAATGAAGTTAACTCATAAATTATTTTATTTTTAAAAATGTCTGATATTGCAATAAAAGTTAACGATGTAAGTAAAGCCTATCTGATTGGATTGAGCGAAGTTAAACATGAAACTCTTGGCGGAACATTGTTTTCCTGGCTGAAATCCCCTTCAAAAAATTATAATGTTTTGAAACGGCTGAATACATTCAAACATAATTATGAAACAGAAGATCTTTTCTGGGCTTTAAAAAATATTTCATTCGAATTAAAACACGGCGAAACTCTGGGAATCGTGGGAAAAAACGGCGCGGGAAAAAGCACATTGCTTAAAATACTTTCACGGATCACCAGTCCTACATCAGGGTATGCTGAAGTTTACGGAAGAGTTGCAAGTTTACTTGAAGTCGGAACAGGATTTAATGCTGAGCTGACAGGAAGAGAGAATGTATATCTTAACGGAACAATCCTAGGAATGAAAAAGAAGGAAATTGACAAAAAATTTGATGAGATTGTTGACTTTTCAGGAATAGAAAAATTCATAGATACTCAGGTAAAAAAATATTCCACCGGAATGAGAATCCGGCTGGCATTTTCAGTTGCGGCAAACATTGACACGGAAGTTATGATCATAGATGAAGTTTTGTCCGTCGGTGATGCTGAGTTTCAGAAAAAAAGCGTTGCAAAAATGGGACAGATATCTAAAAATGGAACGGCAGTAATTCTCGTTACTCATAATATGCTTCCTATTCAGTCACTTTGTAAGAAATGCATTTTTCTTCAAAACGGTAAAATGACTAATTATGGAGTCACTGATGACATAGTCTCCGAGTATCTGGGTTTGGTAAATAGAGATAAGACTTCACAGTCCTGGTCTTTTGAAGAAGCGCCGAGTTCTGATTCAATAAAACTTATTAAAGCAGAAGTAAGAGGCTTAACCAATATGCCGGTTATCAGAGCGGGAGAATCTTTTGAATTTGAATTTGAATTTTACAGTCTTCTCGAAGATGAATTTGATATGACAGTAACTTTTCATTTACTTGATGAATATGAAAATCTGGTTTTTATTTCGAGTACAGCTTTAACAAATTTACCTTTCAAAGCCAGTAAAGGATTCTTTAAAACTTTTTGCAGGATCCCCGAGAATCTGCTGAATAATGGAAAGTTCACTATAAGTAAATTGCTGATATTGAAAGATACATCAATTATATTGTATGAACATACTGATCTGCTGACTTTTGAAATAACAAATGATATTACTTATGAGCACGGACAAAATGGTAAAATAGAAGGACTGTTAAAACCAAAGCTTGACTGGGAATTAAAGATAAACGGAAAAAACTGAGGCTCTTAATAATTCATATAATTTATTTCTTACATATAAATTTCACATGGAGATTTCTAAAGATTTAAAAACCGGAAATTTAGCTCATACATTTATTAACAAAAACGGTTTCCCATCGCGTATTACCCCTAAAGTAATTCCACCCGCTACTGTCAGCGGAAAGCCATGGCCAAAGATCTCCATAGTAACAGTATCATATAACATGGTGGACTACATTGAAGATACTATTCTTTCAGTGATCTCTCAGCAGTATCCAAACCTGGAATACATTATCATTGACGGAGGCAGCAAAGACGGCACAGTTGATATTATTAAAAAATATGAGAATTGGATCACATACTGGATAAGCGAACCTGATAACGGAATGTATGACGCTATTCAAAAAGGTTTTAAAAAGGCAACCGGTGATATAATGGCTTACCTGAATTCCGATGATAAATATCATTACAATGCATTTTATTCAGTAGGAACTATTTTTACATCACATGAAGATGTTCAATGGATACTCGGCAGAGCTTCTTTTTATAATGATGAGGGTACTATTGTTGACGTAAAAGATTTAAAACGATGGTCAAAATTTAATTATTATACGGGAGATTACAAATGGATCCAGCAGGAATCCGTATTCTGGAAAAGAGAACTATGGATAAAAGCCGGAAGTAAGATAGATACTAATTTGAAATATGCAGGTGACTATGAACTATGGCTCAGATTTTTCAGGTTTGCAAAACTTTATTCATGTGAAACAATATTTGCCGGATTCAGATTCAGGACAAAAGATCAGCTGTCTCTTGAAAAACTTGATTCTTATTTATACGAAGTGGATCAGGTCACAAATTTAAGTTCACTGCCGAGAGAAGATAAATATTCGATTAAAAAAATTAATTTTTTCCGTAATTTTATCTTGAAAATCCCCTTTATCCGACGGATTAAATATTTGACCAGAAAATATGAGAAAACATTTGATTATCCGCCGAAGATAGTCTACGATTTTATGCAAAGACAATTCTTTAAAAATTTATCTTAATTTCTTTAAATAAGAACAGAGTATTAATTTGATAAATGTAACCAAAACATTCCTTCCTCCCTTAGATGAATACTTAAAATATTTAGAAAAAATCTGGGATACCAGCTGGGTTACCAATCAGGGACCTTTGGCAGAAGAGCTCGAAAACAGGCTTAAGGAATTTCTTGATGTAAGAAATCTGCTGCTTGTAACCAACGGTACTATAGCTTTGCAGCTTGCG
>DAIPYE010000076.1:0-14400 GCA_036782915.1 Bacteroidota bacterium
AAATATTTTCTTGAGATCGGAAATGAAGTGACATTCGGACATAATGCAGTTGTACACGGATGCAGAATCAAAAATAATGTACTTGTAGGAATGGGATCGGTAATACTTGACAGAGCAGTTGTAAATTCAAATTCAATTGTAGCAGCAGGAGCACTTATAAAGGAAGGATTTGAAGTACCGGAAGGTGTACTTGTCGCCGGTGTTCCGGCTAAAATCATGAGAGATCTTTCGGCTGATGAGATTTTTAAAATTAAAGACAGCTCAAATGGATATGTTGGACTGGCGAAAGAATATCTTATTAAAAGTTAAAAGTCTGCCTTAACAAAGCCGGGTTAAAGATAAGAATGTAAGAAAGGTAAACCGGTTAATTTAATGACTTAAGTTGATCGCTAATATCTTTTAAAATTATTTTTTGCCAAAATTACACAAATTTTCACAAATTTTAATAAAGGTTGCTCTAATAAATATTCAATTAAATTCGTGTTAATTCGTGAAATTAGTGGCTATTCTTCTGATCTTATTTTTAAAACGGTCAACTTAAGTTAATGATTCTGTTCAATTTCAGATAAAATTAATGATAATCAATTGACAAAGTTATATTATATAGATATTTTTACACCGTACAAAATTTAAAAAAATAGTTTTTTAAATAATTTCAATAAAAAAATAATGGCAAAAGGCAAAGTAAAATGGTTTAATGCAAACAAGGGATTCGGATTTATTTTATCGGATGAAGGGAAAGATGTTTTCGTTCATTTCTCAGATATCAGCTCAGAACAGTCTTATAAATCACTTGAGGATGGCGCTGAAGTAGAATTCGAAATTACAGAAGATGCAAAAGGACAAAGAGCATCTAATGTAAAAGTGATCTAACAAAATTACCCGTAAAACCCCCGAAATTTTATTAGTTTAACATTAACCGGGGTTTTTTGTATTAAAATAATTATTAAAATCTTGACACTTCATAAAGACAAAATCAGTGAAGAAGATTTTATCAGCATAGAGAAACTCTTCTCCGGAACATTTGAAAGAACCGATTCTGCATTTTCAATCAATATCAAATGCAGCAATATAAATTCAAATATAAGTCTGGAATTAATAAAAGATGAGAGATCTGAATATCTGGTTTCGGTTTATACAAATAATACACATCTTCAGTTACAATCCTGTACTAATATCATTGTAAGCGAAATGCTTGAGGAAGTGATCTTTATTTCTGAAACCGCAGAAACGATCTCAGGGCTTATTATTTCAAAACAGGGTGACTGCGCATTATATTCTAATGTTGATAAAAAAGTTTTGCGTTCGGATTTTTCTGAGCTGAATTCAGAAAAACTGCTGTCTGCAATTGCGCTGTCGGTTACGGAATCAATGAATTAATATCACAAATATTTTTAAAACTGAATTTGTACTGATCGGGTATTGAAAATAAATTTTATTTACAATGGTATCAGACTTTCTGATTTTGGTAAAATTGATAAAAAAGTTTTTAAAGAGAACATAAAGTATATTATAAAAAATATAAGCACAGAAGAGAATATTAAGCTTAGTTATATAAGTCTGATTTTTTGCAATGATGAAATTATCAGGGATTACAATAAAAAATATCTGAACCATGATTATGAAACAGATATAATTACATTTCATGATACAGATGAAAAGAGTCAGACAGAAGGTGAGTTACTGATATCACTTGAAACAGTAAAATATAATTCTGAAAGATTTAAAACAATTTACGAGAATGAGATTTACAGAGTAATAATACATGGTGTGCTGCACTTATGCGGATACAAAGATAAGACATCTGCCGAGAAATCGAAGATCAGAAAAAAAGAAGATTTTTATTTAAATAGACTGAAACAAAAAATATAATGCAGGAAAAAGTAATAGAAATTATTGTTTACATTTTAAATGAAATGCGGAACAGTAAACATATAAATGAAATTGATCTGAAAAAGCTGAATACAGACGGATATACAGATGCTGAAATAAATACTGCATTTGCCTGGATATTCTCGAAGATTGAAACCGGTGAAAAAGTATTTACAAATAAAGAAGGAAAATCAAAATCGCACAGATTTTTTCACATTGCAGAGCAGAATATATTAAGTACTGAAGCGATGGGGTTTTTAATTCAGATGAAAGAGCTGGGGATAATTACAGAAATGGATGAAGAGCTTATCATAGATAAAATATTCATGGCAGGATATCAGAAAGCAGATGTAGAAGAGATAAAGCTTATTATATCTACTTTGTTATTCGATTTTGAGGATAAATCAAATTCTTTAAACAGGTTAGTACTTCAGAACAATGAGACAATTCATTAACTCACTTCGGAACTATTCAAAATTTAACACAAAGATTTTTTAATTTAATTTATAAATGGGTAAATCATTAGTAATAGTAGAGTCACCGTCTAAAGCAAAAACTATAAATAAGTATCTCGGAAAGGATTATGTAGTAGAGGCAACCGTAGGTCATATAAAAGATCTGCCGAAAAGTAAAATGAATGTAGATCTTGAGAACGGATATACAGGCACATTTCTTGTCATTCCGGGAAAGGAAAAAGTAATTGATAATTTAAGAAAGCTTGCGAGTTCATCCGATAAAGTATATATAGCGACTGATCCTGACCGTGAAGGAGAGGCAATTGCTTCAGACATTGCAGAAGAAGTAGTAATTAATAAGAAAAAAATTCACAGAGTGCTTTTCAATGAAATAACAAAGACGGGAATTGAGCAGGCGATGAAAAATTCCAGAAAGGTAGATGAGAATCTGGTTGCGGCTCAGGTTGCGAGAAGAGTAATGGACAGAATTCTCGGATATAAAGTGAGTCCTTTTTTGTGGAAAACATTTTATTTCGGATTGTCGGCAGGAAGAGTACAGTCGGTTGCATTGAGGGTAATTTGCGACAGGGAAGATGAAATTGAAAAATTCATTCCAAAAGAGTACTGGTCTATTGAGGGAACATTTTCCAAGCCGTCGGGAAATTCAAGATCATTCGGCGCAAAACTTTTTAAAATAAATGATGATACTTTAAAATTTGACGGTGAAAATCCCTGTATCGAGAACATTGACAAAGCTCATAAAATATTACAGGAATTAAAAGACAATAAATACAAGATAACTGATATTCAGGTAAAGGAAGTAAAGCGAAATGCTCCTGCGCCTTTTACTACAAGTGTATTGCAACAGACAGCATCTTCAAGGCTGGGGTTTTCTCCCAAGAAAACAATGATGCTTGCGCAGAAACTATATGAAGGAATAGAAGGCAGCAAAGAGGAAGGTCTTGTAGGACTTATCACATATATGAGAACTGATTCTACAAGGGTCAGCGATGAAGCTGTTTCGTCCGCAAGGGATTTTATAAAAACAAATTACGGGGATGACTTTCTACCTGCAGAGGCGAAAGTTTTCAAATCAAAGAAAAAAAATACGCAGGATGCACACGAGGCAATAAGACCAACTGATGTGAACAGGAAACCCGAAGACATGAAGAAACTTGGCAAAGATCTTCATTTGCTGTATGATCTGATATGGAAAAGATTTGTTGCGTCTCAGATGTCGCAGGCAGTGCTTGATCAGAAAACTGTTATCATCAGGGCTTTGTCTCCAAGAGGTGATAAAAATATATATTTATTCAAAGCGACCGGAAGCGTTATGAAGTTCAGCGGTTTTTTGAAAGTTTATGAAGATGTCAAAGAAGATACAACTGATAAACCTGATAACATTACAGATGAAGATGATGATCTTACGTTAATACCGGCTGATCTGAATATTGAAGATATGCTGAAAGTTTCAAATCTCACAAAGGATCAGCATTTCACAAATCCTCCTCCGAGATATACGGAAAGCAGTCTGATAAAGCAGCTTGACAAACTCGGGATCGGAAGACCAAGTACATTTGCGGCAATTGTTTTTACTGTAATAAACAGGATGTATGTAAATCTGATTGAAAAGAAATTGTATGCTACAGTTCTGGGAAGAACTGTAAATAAAATATTATCCGAGCATTTTAAAGATGTGATCAATGTGAATTTCACTGCGCAGATGGAAGAAGAGCTGGATACTATTGCAAACGGCAAGAGCACTTACAAAAAAGTTTTAGACGATTTTTACTTGCCATTCAATAAGGACCTGACTGAAGCAGATTCAATTGCGGCAGATATTAAAAAAGGTTTAATAGAGAAAACGGATATAAATTGTCCGGAGTGTTATGCGGAAACAGGTGCCAAGATGATTAAGAAATGGAGCCGTAACGGACAATTTCTTTCCTGCGAAACATTCCCTAAATGCAAAGGCGCTCTTCCGCTGGAGCAGCCGAGTCAAAAAGAACTTGAGACAGCAAAAAATATAATCTGTGATAAATGCGGAGCGCAGATGCAGTTAAAGGTCGGGAAGTATGGTAAATTTTACGGCTGCACAAATTATCCGAAGTGCAATGGAATTAAGCCGGTTACTCTCGGGATCACATGTCCGAAATGCAAACAGGGAGAAATTTTACAAAGGAAATCGAAACAGGGCAGATTTTTTTACGGCTGCACGAAATATCCCGAATGTGATTTTATTACAAATACGATGCCGGTAATACAAGAGTGTACAAAATGTCATAACGGATATTTAACAAAGAAGTCTACGAAGAAAGACGGTGATTATCTGGAATGTCCGCAATGTAAGGCAAGGTATGAAGCAAAAGAAGAATCAGTTTCAAAAGAAGAAGAAGTAATTGACTAATTCTTAAACTATTAAATTATTTCAATAAAATGCACAGAAGAGATTTCATAAAAACCACATCTATTGGGTGCTGCGGAACAATTATTGGGAGCAGTTTGCTAGAGAATGTTTTTGCAAATAATCTTTCCGGAAGTAATGTAAGTGAAGAATCTTTAAAAAATTTTCTCAGTTTTTCAGAAGAAGATTTCAAACAAATGGCAGACACTTCTATTTTCATTGCAAAGAATAACGGCGCATCATATTCAGATCTGCGAATTTGTAAAAACAGAAATCAGAATATCAGCACAAGGGAAGAGATGATACGCAGCATTTCAGACAATGAAAGTCTGGGATTCGGTGTCAGGGTTTTGGTGAACGGGACCTGGGGTTTTGCTTCAAGCGCTCAGATAAATGAAAATGAAATATCAAAGATGACAATCCTAGCATGTGAAATTGCAAAAGCAAATTCTGTTTTACAGAAAAGTCCCGTAGAATTAGTTCCTGTAAGATCTTATATCGATGAATGGAAAACTCCCATTAAGATAAATCCTTTTGATATTTCAATTACCGAGAAGATCGACCAGCAGCTCAAATACAATAAAATAGCATTATCCGGCGGAGCTGATTATGTGAATTCTTTCATGTGGTTTATAAACGAATGGAAATATTTTGCTTCATCTGAAGGATCATACATTACGCAGGATCTTTACAGGATCTGGGCTGAAACTGAAACAACAGTTGTAGATAAAAAAGAAGGTAAGTATGAATCCAGAACTACTGACATAGCTCCTCTCAGTATCGGATATGAATATTTCAATGAGTTTCCGTTTGAAAAAGAAATTGAAGCAGGTGTGGAAACTGCGAAAATGAAGTTGAAAGCTCCTGATATAATTCCGGGAAAAAAAGATGTGATCATACATGCAAATAATTTATTCTTAACAATTCACGAATCATGCGGGCATCCGACAGAGCTTGACAGAGCATTGGGATATGAAGCGAATTATGCAGGAACAAGTTTTATGACGCCGGATAAATTAGGGAAATTAAAATACGGATCTGAACTTATAAATTTAACTGCCGACAGAACACAGAAATACGGATTAGCAACCAGAGGATATGATGATGACGGAGTAAAGACAGTTGAATTCCCAATTATAGAAAACGGATTATTTGTAGATTATCAGACTACACGCGAACTTGCGAAGAAGATCGGGAATGATGATTCAAATGCATGCGCTTATGCTGCAAGCTGGTCCAGTTTTCCGATTCAGAGAATGCCGAATATTTCAATGCAGCCTACAAAGGAAAAAAGAAGTCTTGCAGATCTTATAGCAGAAACAGAAGATGCTCTTTTGATAGTCGGAAGAAGCAGCTGGAGTATAGATATGCAGAGATATAATTTTCAATTCACCGGACAGGAGTTCTGGGAAATAAAAAACGGAAAGAAAACAGGAATGGTAAATAATGCGGCATATCAGGGAAACACAGTGGATTTCTGGAATTCATGTGATGCAATATGTGACGAGAGTGAATATTTCCTTGGAGGATCATTGTTTTGCGGAAAAGGCGAACCGGGACAGGTTTCTCCGGTAAGCCACGGTGCAGTTCCTTCAAGATTCAAAAATGTTAATATATTAAATACAAAATCTCAAATTTAATTAACAATGTTACTTACAAAAGAAGAAGCAAAAAGTTTAAGTGACAAAATACTATCCTACTCTAAAGCAGATTCTGCAATCGTAACCCTATCGGGAGGAAATACCACTAATCTGAGATTTGCGCAAAACACAGTCTCGACCTGCGGTGCAGTAGATTCAATTTCAATAAATATCAGATCAAACTTTGGAAAGAAATCCGGTTCGATTAGCATTACTTCTGCAGATGATAAAGATCTTGAAAATGCAGTTTTGAGATCAGAAGAAATTGCCATACTTTCCCCGGACAATAAAGAATTTCTTCCGCCTCCGGGAAAGCAGGATGTGTATCTTGAAGTAGATGAATTTTTTGAAGATACGGAAAACTTATCGCCAAAAGATATTTCAGATAAAATTTCTTATACATTAAACAAAGCTTCTGAAAAAGATCTCACAGCAGCGGGTTATTTTGAATGCGGTACTGAATTTTTTTCTGTAAGCAACACTAATGGTTTATTTGCTTATCATAAAAATACTACTTCACAGTTTTCTTCTACAATGAGAACAAAGGACACAAACGGGTCATCTAAAATTAACAGAGAATATGCAGATATAAATTTACTTAATGTCAGAAAATTTTCGGACAGAGTTGCTGAAAATGCAATATTGTCAGGAAATCCTGAGAAGCATGATGCGGGGAAATTTGTTGCAATTCTCGACAGTGCAGCAGTATCAGATATTATTGACAGACTAATAGGCAGTATGAATAAAAGAAGTGCTGACGAAGGAAGAAGTTTTTTCTCGGATAAAGATAAAGGAAATAAGATCGGGCAGAAGATCTCTAACAGTAAAGTGAATATAATTTCAGATCCTCAGTTGCCGGAAGCACCTTCGACTCCTTTTAACTATGAGGGAATGCCGGAATTCAGGACAGAATGGATAACTGACGGAGTATTGAAAAATCTTTATTCCACAAGATACTGGGCTGAAAAAACCCAAAGTGAGTTTGTATCATATCCAAATAATATTTACATGAAAGGAACAGACAAAACTGTTGAGGATCTGATTGCATCAACTGAAAGAGGTATTTATGTCAACAGATTCTGGTATATCCGGGATGTGGATCCGAGTCAGTTACTGCTTACAGGGCTGACGCGGGACGGAGTGTTTCTAATTGAAAACGGAAAAATAAAGCATGCAATAAATAATTTCAGATTCAATGAATCACCGATAAATATATTAAATAATGTAATTGATATGTCAGTTACGGAAAAAGTAGTTGGCAGTGAAACCGATGATGCAAAAATAGTTGTACCTGCGTTAAAACTTTCCGAATTCAATTTTTCTACAATTTCAGACGCAACTTAATCAGCAGAATGAATAAATCATTTAATGAATATTTATCTGAATATCTTGAATATTTAAAAGTTACAAGAAATTATTCTCTGCATACGATAACTTCATATGAAATCGATATGCATCAGTTCGGTGATTACATTTCCAAAAATGAAAATAATTCTGTAGGCAGTCCGAAAGAAGATTTCAAAGAAAGAAAAATTGATTTCAGTAAAATAGAATTAAATTTTTTAAAGTCATACATATCTGAGCTTTCCGACCCCTTAAACTTTAAGAAAAAATATTCCAGAAAGACTGTTTCAAGAAAGATCTCAGTTCTGAAATCTTTTTATAAATTCATGATAAAGAAAAAGTATGTTGTTAAAAATTATGCTTCACTGCTTTTATTCCCGAAGACAGAAAAGCGGCTGCCTTCTTTTCTAAGTGAAAATGAAATGGGAAATCTGCTTGGAGAAAAACACATAACTGAGTTAAGTATAATTGATAAAGCGGTAATAGAATTATTTTACAGTACAGGTATCAGGTTATCAGAGCTAATTGAACTGAGACTTTCAAATATAAATTTTAAGAACAGAACAATTAAAGTATTCGGGAAAGGTTCAAAAGAAAGAATAGTTCCGTTTGGAACAAAAGCTGAAACAGCGGTAAAAAATTATTTGAAGATAAGAGAGATTTGCAATCTAAATGATCTTGATGTATTATTTCTGAATAATACAGGGAAGAAACTTTATCCGATGCAGGTGAACAGATTAATCAAGAAAAGCTTATCACTTGTTACTGATATGAAGAAAAAGTCGCCTCATGTTCTCAGGCATACATTCGCCACTCATTTGCTGGATAAAGGCGCGGATATAAGAGCAGTAAAAGATCTTCTCGGTCACGAGAGTCTTTCGACCACACAGGTTTATACTCACATTACTCCGGAGAAATTAAAAAAAGTTTACAAGCAGGCGCATCCGAGAGCATAGTGTTAAGAATTAGGAATTAGGAATTAAGAATTACGATTTAAGATTTACGATTAAAAAAATACAATAAGAAATTTACTCATCTAAAAACAGAAATTCTTAAATATTAATAATTTACAAAACAAAATTATAAACATTTAAAATGGAAATGATCAAATCAAGAAAACTTAATATTATTTATACATTTGCTTTTGCTGTATTTATAAATATTTCTTCATGTTGTATTTTTGAAACAGATACTGCTGATCTCAGAATAGTCGGGCAGAGTTTTCCTTCGCAGGTAAATAACGGACAGAGATTCAGTCTTGATTTCACAGTTGGTAATTATTCAAACGGAGATTGCAGCGCTGAGACAACTACACAGAGCATTGTAAATTTAAAAATGATAAAACGGGATACACAGGTGTTGCAGGTTAACAATACAGAAACATTGAATGGACTTGAAAATGATCAGACACAGGTTTTTAGTTTCAGTGTTCTTATAGAAGGACCGGGAGCTGACGGAATATATGATCTGATATTTACTGTTGATCCGAATAACACATCAGGAGCCGGATACAGAGAAAATGATGTTTACACATCCACTGTTACGGTTGTAAATTAGAATATAAAATTAAATTAATAATTATATGACTGCAATTGATTCAGTATGGATAATAGGAATGATAGGAATAATTTATTTTATCTTTTTTAAGAAAGATAAAGAAAGCGTAAAAAAATAATTTAATAAATACTTAATTTAAATTTCCGGAAATTCAAAGCAGAGTTCAGTAAAAAATGCTCTGCTTTTTTTATTTTAATTTTCATAAACATTATTTGTTAACATTAATATGAAATTCAAATAAAATTGTAAATAATTAAGTACACTATTTAGTTATTTTGAAATGGAAATCCAATAAGTTTGTGTTCATTATTTTCAGCTAAGCCAAACATAATTTGAAAAAATCAGAATATGACTGACAAAGGTAAAAAAATAATAATTTCAGATATTGGACTTTTCTTTTCAGAACATATGCAGTCTGATATTCCTGATAAGAACCCGGATTTCTTGAAACAATATCAAATAATGGATTGATTAATTTTTCAAAATATGCTTTGTCAAAAAAAACCTGCGGAGATGATTTTATGCGATTCAAAACAAACATATCAAAACCATTTTTGATTTTTGAAGACATGGGATGATTTTTAATATAATGATATAAACCCATATTTTGCTTTTCATTAATTATTCTTAAAGTATCGTTATCATGAATTGTTACATAAAAGAATCCCTTCTCTGATAAGATTCGTCTCATCTCTAAAAGCCAGGTTTCGTTAAGATTATCAATATGTGTGAAAACGGAACCGGAATAAATCAAATCAAAGTATTTATCCTCAAAGGGAAGGTGAGCAAAAGTTGTGTTGACTGCAAAATGGAAAGGCGGGTTAAGATATTTGTTAGCCCAGTATATATGATCTGCGCTAATATCAGTTCCCCAGATTTCATTGTTATCAGTAAAAGATTTAAGCCAACGGACCATTCTTCCGCTGCTGCATCCGAAATCCAATATTCTTTTTCCGCCGTTAATTTCAAATGATACGGGTTTCAGAATATCAAGCATATTGTCTATGTCAATTTTTCCGTATTGAAGATAAATTTTCTGATCGTATCCGTAACCTGCGCTTAATTCAAAAGGAGGAATGGGAAGACCTTGATCGCATTTCGGATAGTTAACTTCTGTTTTTGGAATTATATAGTCACTTGCGCCTTTGTCATACGGAAAATAAGGAATTGAATATCCGGTTGTCCGGACAATATTTTTTATCCTGCTGGTAAAATAGGATTTTACTTTTTTAATAATGCCCATAATTATTAAAATTTAGTTTTATTGAAATTATTAAAATAATGGAGAATATACAATACTATAGAATTTTTGATTTACCGAGTAAAGTAAAGAGTACAAAAGAACAAACATTTCCATTAAACCTCTCTTTCAATTTCGTTATATTTGCATTAATAAATTTAAAAAATAAAATATAAATAAATTGGCAGATAACAAGATCATATTTTCAATGGTGGGTGTCAGCAAGATGTATCCTCCTCATAAGCAGGTTTTAAAAAACATATATCTTTCATTTTTTTATGGAGCGAAGATAGGAATAATCGGACTTAACGGTTCAGGTAAATCGACTTTGCTAAAGATCATTGCGGGAATAGAAGATAAATTTGACGGTGAAGTTCATTTTACAAAAGATTATTCCATCGGTATGCTTTCACAGGAACCGGAATTAGATGAAACAAAAACTGTGAAAGAGATAGTGCAGGAAGGTGTGCAGGATGTGGTGGATATTTTGAAAGAGTATGAAGAGGTGAATAATAAATTCGCTGAGCCAATGGATGATGATGAAATGACAAAGCTTATTGAAAGGCAGGGAGAGTTAACCGAAAAGATCGAACACATGAACGGATGGGAACTTGACGCAAAACTTGAGCGGGCTATGGATGCATTGAGAACACCGGACGGTGATGCGCTTGTTAAAAATCTTTCCGGAGGCGAAAGAAGAAGGGTAGCGCTTTGCAGGCTGCTTTTGAAAGAGCCGGATATACTTTTACTGGATGAGCCGACGAACCATTTGGATGCTGAATCGATAGACTGGCTTGAGCAATATCTGCAGCAATACAAAGGCACTGTAATTGCGATCACTCACGACAGATATTTTTTGGACAATGTTGCGGGATGGATACTGGAGCTTGACAGGGGAGAGGGAATTCCGTGGGAAGGTAATTACTCTTCATGGCTTGATCAGAAAACAAAAAGACTTGAATCAGAAGAGAAGCAGGAAAGCAAGAGAAAAAAGACTCTTGAGCGTGAGCTTGAATGGGTGAAAATGTCACCGAGAGCGCGTCAGGCAAAGTCTAAAGCGAGATTGCAGGCATATGACAGAATGATGAATGAAGATGCGAAAAAGAAAGAAGAGAAGCTGGAAATATTTATTCCGAACGGACCGAGATTAGGAACTAAAGTAATTGAAGCTGTCAATGTTTCAAAATCATTCGGAGATAAACTGCTTTATGAAAATCTGAATTTCACTTTACCGCCTGCGGGGATTGTAGGAGTAATTGGTCCGAACGGTACAGGAAAGACGACGCTTTTCAGAATGATACTCGGAACTGAAAAACCGGACAGCGGGACATTTGATGTAGGTGAAACTGTGAAATTAGGATATGTAGATCAGGCGCATACGGACATTGATCCTGAGAAGTCAGTCTGGGAAGCAATTTCGGAAGGAAACGAATTTATTGAGATAGAAGGAAAACAATATAACTCCAGAGCTTACGTAGCCAGATTTAATTTCAACGGCGCAGATCAGGGAAAAACAGTGAAGACAATATCCGGAGGAGAGAGAAACCGTCTGCATCTTGCATTGACATTGAAATCAGAGGCGAATGTTCTTTTACTGGATGAACCGACAAATGATATTGATGTGAATACTTTAAGAGCGCTGGAAGAAGGGCTTGAGAATTTTGCGGGATGCGCTGTAGTTATTTCACATGACAGATGGTTCCTTGACAGAGTTGCGACGCATATACTTTCATTTGAAGGAGATTCGAAAGTGGAATATTTCGAGGGAAGTTATTCCGAATATGAAGAGTACAAGAAAAAGAAATACGGTAATGTAGAACCGAAGAGAGTCAAGTTCAAAAAGCTTATAGGATAAAAGATGATCTCTAATTTACTTTTAAAATTAACTTAAACTGAATCACATAAAATGTATTCCAAGATCCGGTTTTATTAAAACTATTTTTTTGAAACCGAATCTTCAGGAAAAGTATAAATAGCTTTCTTATCAAAACAGCCTGCATACATGAAATTATATTTGAACTCAGGATCGGAAGTAATATCATCAACGAAAATCGTAGGAGGTCTTTCGGTTAACTCCGGAACTTTTACTGTATCTGAGGAAGTGCTGTAAATCTGTTCATATCTGTTATGAAGTTCTTCATTATAAATTGCTGCCCTGCTTTTAATCAAATCAGAATAAGCATTCTTAATATTATTTTTCTTAAACAAAAATAATACAACAATAATGAGAGAAATTGCATAAAAGTATTTCGGAATCCTATCTAAATTAAAATTAAACCTTTCCCGGAAATATGAGACTGAAATCGTAATTATATAAAACCAACCGCAAAGAAAAATAAAATAAATCATGTTAATCGTCCGGTTAAACGGAACACTGCCAATACTCCAGACAGGAGCAAAGAAAAGCATGAAAAGAATGCCGAGTAAACCAATCGAAACATAAACGGGGTTTTTGAAAATACTGTTCTGCTTCTTTCCTGAATCTGTAACAATTTTAAACAATGCAGGCAAAGCTAGAAACGTTATGAATATAAGAGGCGAAAGGAACAGCCATGAGATAAGATTAGTCAGTAGACTTTTTGTTGTGGTTACCAATGCCGGAATAAGCTGATGAGCATCAGGATAGAATGTACTTCTTACTTTAATACCGGGAGCTGACAAAAACACAGAAACGCAGACAACAATTGTCAAAATATAAATAATTAATCTTGCATTTATTTTTTTTTCAGAAATGAATTTATAGAAAATCATAAGAGAGACAATAATAATACCGGATATCATTGACATTTCACTGCAACCTTCGATCAGAATAAGTGTGACCAGGGAAAGGACAGTTAGAAAGGTGACTGAAGAAGTTTTTTCAGAATCAGTTATTTTTGTATAAAGTAAAATGAAAAGCATTAACAGAATAATTCCAATTTGATAAACAAAAGCTGTAGTCATCCAGTAAAAACTCTGTGATACTGCCGGCATAGAATACAAATATAAAAATAAAACCGATAAAGTAATTAAGACTTTCTCTTTTTTAGTCAGAGAGTTTTTTGTTAAAACTGATATCAGAGAATAAAGAATGTAAATGAATAATATCATTATAAACAATGTCAGTATTTTGTATCCAATGAAAGACTGGAAATAAAGCGGATTTATGCTGAACAAACTATTTGAAAAATACCTGCCCGACCATTCGTTATAATAATAAATCTGCTGATCCAGAAAACTTAGTTTGTTTGCAATATAGGTTTGGGTCCAGTCATCATTTGAAGGGTGATTATAAAAAAACAGAATTACAAAAGGCGCAATCATGAAAAAAAAGAATACAAACAATGTATTTTCTGAGACAATCTTGTTTAATTTATTCATTAAAGTAATTTATTTGAAGGAATGGAGTTTAAACAATTTTCTTTATTCTACCGGCAAAATACTCTAAAATAAAGTATTTAAAAACTCAGTATTTTTTATAAAAAAGATGAAAAAAATTGACAAAAAAAATTTTAAGAAAAATCTGATAATTTTATTAGTTTGGTATAATTCTTGTTGATTAAATAATATATCAAGTAAGAAAACAGCAACAATTAACAAAAAAGCCTTTAAAATAACTAAAACCAAACACAGGAATAATGAAAGAGAGAATATTTTCAACAATCGACGGAAATGAAGCAGCGGCTTATATTGCATACCGCTGCAACGAAGTATGCGCAATTTACCCGATAACTCCATCTTCAACTATGGGTGAACTTGCCGACGAATGGTCTTCGAAAGGAATTAAGAATATATGGGGAATTGTCCCGACAGTAATTGAAATGCAGAGTGAAGGAGGTGCAGCTGGAACAGCACACGGATCGTTACAATCAGGAGCATTAACGACAACATTTACAGCTTCCCAGGGTT
>DAIPYE010000077.1:0-14325 GCA_036782915.1 Bacteroidota bacterium
ATGTTAAATCACTTCCTTTGAAAAATAAATCGGCGGATGCTTCTAATCTGGCTTATGTATTAAAAGATTCTGCCGACAAAGTATTTATTATCGGATCTGCAGGTGGCGGGGAAATTTTATCGGGTACGTTTTACAATGCAAAGAATATTACTGCGGTAGAAATTAACGGAGTTTTAAATGATCTTATAAAAAATGATCTTGCATACTGGACAGGTCCACTTGTCAAAAACAATAAGGGCGTAAAAGTCATAACTGACGATGCGAGGTCTGTATTGTCTTCAAAAAGAATTGCTTATGATGTGATAATTTCAGCTCATACAATTTCATCATCTGCAGTTTCCAGCGGTGCGATGAGCATGGTGGAAAATTACATTTTGACTAAGGAAGCTGTTAAAGATTATCTGAATCATCTTCAAAAGGACGGAATTATTTATATTTCAAGACCCGAGACCCAGATCCCGAAACTCATTAATACACTTAAACAGGCAAGATATGAAAACAGCAAAGGACTTGAGGACAGCAAAAAAGATTTTATAATTTTCAGAAGACCGCCGAGTGAATTCGAAGGTGACAAAAGTTTTTTATCCGGTATAGTTTATAAGAAAAATGGTTTCACTGACATTGAAATAATTGACATTCGCAATGAAGCAAGTTCAATGAATCTGGAAATTCTCTATGATCCTTTGACAGAAAAAGAATCAGATCTGAAAACTCTGATCGAATCTGATATTTCTTTTAATCAGGATTATACAAAAGGAACTGAACCTGCTACAGATGACAAACCATTTTTTGATCAGAATATCGGTTTTGAGAATCTGACAATGGACGGGATCAAAGAAACATTTTCCCAGAATGATAAGGCAATTCTTGCATTGAAAGATAAGCCTGTTGCTGAAACAACTTTACTGGCAATATTGATACAATGTATAATAGTGGCGGGATTATTTATTCTGCTGCCTTTGAAAATTTTCAAAAAAGAAAATTTAACCAATAAATCGCAGACAGAGAATTCTTTTTCCATGGATAAAAAATTTCTACTGTATTTTGCATGTCTCGGTTTCGGATACATTATTTTACAGATATGTATGATACAGAAATTTACTTTGTTTCTCGGACAGCCGGTTATAACTCTGTTGACAGTAGTTTCCACTATGCTAGCCGGGTCGGGGATCGGTAGTTATTTCTCGGGAAAGTTTTTTAACAATAACAGCAAAAGACTTTATCTGATATTCGGAATAATTGTTTTATTCATTTTAGCAGTCGGGATCTTAAGTCCGTTTCTTTATGATTCGATCGTCAGACTGGATCTGATATGGAGAATTGTTATTTCGGTACTGATAATTTTCCCGCTGGGATTTTTCATGGGAATGCCATTTCCTATCGGAATTTCAATGATACTTCCGGATGAAAAAAGATTTGTATCATTTGCGTGGGGAGTGAACGGATTCTTTTCAGTGATCGGAACAGTTTCCGCAATTATACTGGCGATGTTATTCGGATTCAAGGCGGTTTTTATACTGGGAGCTGTAATATATCTTGCAGCGATGATTCTTGTTTCCGCAAGACACAGGAAGATCATGATTCCAAAAACAATTTAAAAAAAATTTAAAAATTATCAAAAGTAAACTATAATAAAACAATGGATGACCATTACAGGAAAAAGACACTCGCAATAGTAGTCGGTGGTGGACCTGCTCCGGGAATTAACGGAGTCATCAGGTCAGTTACGATCGAAGCAATAAATTCAGGATTAGATGTGATTGGTATTTATGACGGGTTTGAACATTTAAGCAAAGGCGATTCGACTCATTATACAGAATTAAAAATAGAGGATGTTTCAAGAATACATTTTACAGGCGGAAGTATTCTGCAGACATCCAGAGTTAACCCTGCAAAAAGCAAGGAGATGCTTGACGCTTCTTTAAAAGCGCTTACGCAATTATCAGTTGATTACCTGATAACAATAGGAGGAGATGATACGGCAACAAGCGCATATAAAATAGACCAGCTTGCAAAAGGACAGATACAGGTTGCGCATGTGCCGAAGACAATTGATAATGACCTTCCTCTTCCGGGAAACATGCCGACATTCGGATATCAGACTGCCAGGGATTTCGGATTCCATATTGTGCAATCTCTTATGCTTGATGCTGCGACTACAAAACGCTGGTATTATGTGGTTACAATGGGACGCAAAGCAGGACATCTGGCTTTGGGGATAGGTAAAGCAGCCGGAGCAACACTTACAATAATCGGTGAAGAATTCAGAAATAAAGTGATAAGTTTTGAAACAATCTGTGATATACTGGAAGCGTCAATTATCAAAAGGATGGCTCAGGGAAATGAATACGGAGTGGCAGTTCTGGCAGAAGGAATAATTACCAGAATAGATCCGGATGCTCTGCTGAATCATCCTTATGTAAATCTTGAAAAGGATCTGCACGGAAATATCCGTTTATCTGAAATAGATATCGGCAGGATCACAAAGGATGAAGTGAGAAGACGTCTTCGTGAACGGGGACTGAATGTTACAATAGTGAATAAAGATATCGGATATGAATTAAGATGCGCATCGCCTATTCCTTATGACTGTGAATATACACAGGATCTTGGATACGCTGCCGTAAGATATTTACTTGATGACAATTCCGGTGCAATTGTGACAGTAGACAAAGGTCAGCTGATCCCTATCAAATTCGAAGATATAATAAATGCTGACGGAAAAATCAGTACGCGGGAAGTAGATGTTGATTCTGACAGTTATCAGGTTGCAAGGCAGTATATGATAAGACTGGAAAAAGGTGATTTTGAAGAATTAAAAAATGTTGCGCGTCTTGCATTGATAGGAAATATGAAAACCAATGAGTTCGTGGAAAAATTTAAATACCTGATCAACGATCCGCCTGTCAGGGAAGAGTTAAAAAAATAATAAATCAGCTGAGTTAAGTTCATACAATCAAAAAAAATTATGAAAATTGGAGTTTTAACAAGCGGCGGTGATTGTCCCGGATTGAATGCTGTCATAAGAGCAATTGTAAGAAAAGCAGATCTGATGAAATTCGAAACCATCGGAATAAAAAATGGATGGAAGGGAATTTTTGATGAAAGCTTCATTCATTTGAATCTGAATTCAGTTGCAGGAATAATAAACCGCGGCGGTACGATACTTGGAACTTCCAGGTTCAGTCCTTTTCTGGAAGAAGGAGGTAAAGATACCCTGCTTCATAAAATTTCCAGAGAAGGTTTTGATGCAATAATTGCAATCGGAGGTGAAGGATCAATGCACATAGCGCAGATGGCATATGAACTTGGGATCAATGTCATCGGTGTTCCAAAAACAATTGATAATGACATATATGGAACTGATTATACATTCGGGTTTGATACAGCGGTTGGAATTGCAACAGAAGCTATTGACCGGCTTCATACCACAGCTGAATCACATCACAGAATTATGATACTTGAAGTAATGGGAAGACATGCGGGATGGATAGCATTATACAGTGGTATGGCAGGTGGTGCTGATGTTGTGATAATTCCGGAAAAGAAAAATAAAATTAGCGATGTACTCGAAGTTTTAAGCAGCCGCTATAAACGCGGTAAACAATTTTCTATAATAGTAATTGCTGAAGGCGCGACTTTTGAAGATCTGAAAGTTTCTGATAGTTCAACAGGAAAAAAACTTGATGATTTCGGCAGAGAGCGGCTTGGCGGGATCAGTTATTATCTTGCAGAAGAAATTGAAAAGCATACTGGATTTGAAACAAGGTCTACAGTTTTAGGTTATGTGCAGCGGGGCGGAATCCCTTCATCATTTGACAGAATGCTTGGAACGCGGTTTGGTGTATATGCCGTTGAAATGGTTCGCGACAAAAAATTTGGAAGAATGTGCGCATTACAAGGAAATGAGATCACGGATATCACAATAAAAAAAGCCATCAGTAAATTAAAAACAGTAGATCTGGATATTTATAAAGCTGCGCAGGTGTTTTTTAAATAATCATTCAAAATTTTAAATTTTTAAAAATGTCAAACAAGCACGAAGTTCATACCTCCGGTCTTCTTACAAAGCTTGGACTTTTCACTGCAATACTAATCGTGATCAGCTCAATGATCGGCTCGGGGATCTTTAAAAAAGCTGCGCCGATGTCACTTGATCTGCAGTCGGGTGGATTGATACTTCTATGCTGGATAATTGCCGGAATTGTAACCCTGATCGGTGCAGCTACAAATGCAGAGATAGCAGGAATGATAGCTGCTCCCGGCGGACAATATGTTTATTTCAAGGAAATGTACGGAAAAGCTTTTGCATTCATTTACGGATGGTCGTGTTTCTCCGTGATCCAGTCAGCTTCAATTGCATCTATAGCCTATGTGTTTGCAGAGTCTGTCAATGCTGTGATACCGCTTCCACGTCTCAGTGAAGGAATGGAACAATATACATTGTTATGGATATTCAATCCGTTTGCCGGCTTCGGAGTAAAGATGCTTACCATAGTTACAATAATTTTTTTAACAACTGCAAATTATCTCGGAGTTATATTCGGCGGATTCATCAGCAACGTTTTTACATCTTTGAAAATACTCGGAATTCTTATAATAATTTTTCTGGGATTAACAATAAGCGGCGGATCGGTTGAAAATTTAAGTCCGCTTGGTGAGAGCGCAACTGCGCAATACGGATCGTCACTCGGGGTTTTCGGCGCAATGTTCGCTGCAATGCTCGGCGCATTCTGGGCTTATGACGGATGGAATAATATCGGTTATCTCGGCGGTGAAGTAAAGAATCCCAAACGAAATATTCCGATGGCGCTTTTTGTAGGTGTCGGAACAGTAATGGCAATTTATCTGCTGACAAATTTTGTATATCTGTATGTGATGCCTGTAAGTGAAATGATGGAAATTGCCGGCAGAGAAAATACAATTATTGCAGTTGAAGTTCTGAGAAAGTTTGTAGGTAACGGCGGCGCGTTTTTTATTTCAATTCTTATAATGGTTTCAACTTTCGGAACTACCAATGGTACGATACTCGCTTCTTCGCGTATCTATTTCGCAATGGCAAAAGACAATCTTTTTTTTAAATCTGCCGGAAACATTCATCCAAAATTCAAAACACCATACACTTCACTCATAATGCAGGGAATCTGGGCGTGTTTGCTTGTCTTATCAGGAACATTCGATCAGCTAACAGACATGTTAATTTTCGCATCATTTATTTTTTACGGAGCCGGGGCATTCGGCGTGTTTATTCTCAGGAAAAAAATGAAGGATGCGCACAGACCATACAAGGCAATCGGCTATCCTGTCATACCATTAATTTTTGTTTTATTCTGCATTACTTTAGTTGTTGTTACAATAATTCAGAATCCGCGTGACGCAGGTATCGGACTGGGACTTGTGCTGAGCGGTATTCCTTTCTACATTTTCTGGAACAGAAAAAAAATTGCCAATTAGTCTCTTTTTAGTATTTGGAATGAATTATAAAAAATTAAAGAGCATATTGTTTCGAAACATCAAGAGCAAATTGTTTTGAAAAACATAAAACAAAAATTAATCCCGCAGCTTTTTATAATCTACCTCAGATATCTTATCGGCGGCGCGTTTGTGTTTGCAAGTATTGTGAAGATCAGAGGTGAAAGATTCACGGCAGTTGACGGTACAGATACTCCTATGAACTCTCCTTTTCATCTTCTTGAAACACTTTATCAGTCCGGAATATACTGGAAATTTCTCGGGATCACTCAGCTTATCGCAGGATTTTTATTAATGACTCAGAGATATGCAAAGCTCGGGGCGCTGATGTTCCTACCTGTCATTGCAAATATATTTGTCATAACGGTTTCTTATGGATTTACCGGAACGCCTTTCATTACAGGACCGATGCTTATTGCAAATATTCTACTTGTTCTCTGGGACTGGGATGAACTTAAAATTATTATAAATCAAACTCCGGCAATAAACAATAAATTAAACTGGATGAATGACAAGGTTTGGGAAATAACGGGTCTTGTTCTGTTTCTGTTTGACGCAGGCTACAGAATTTTAACAGAGGGTTACGATATTTTTCTCTGGTTTGGTATCTGCAGCATTATTGCCTTAACCGGATTGATATTTGGTTTAAGAAGAAGAAAGATATATGAAAATATTTCTGCATAATTTTTTCTGAAAAAACACGGCTATTTCAATATCAATATTCATTTTTATTATTTTTGCTTTTATTCTTAATTCAGTAATTGTTAGATTCATAAAAAAAGTAAATACAATAACATCTTTAAAAAAATTTTTAATTCACTTTTAAACTAAATTAATTTAAATCATCATGCAAATCATCAGTCTTATCTGGGGTATCTTAGCAGTAATCGGAATGCTAATCGGTTTTATCCCATGTCTCGGCGCTTATAACTGGATCAATATTCCCTTTGCCGCAGTCGGACTTATTATCAGTATAATAGCTGCCATTAATGCTGATCCGCTGGATTCAAAAAGTTCTGCAACTGCAGGAATAGTAATGTGCGGATTCGCAGTTGTCTTCGGCATAATCAGATTAATGCTCGGCGGCGGTTTATTATGAATTAATTTCTAAAAATTTCAACTGATATTAAAAAAACATTTATTAAATTTTTAAAAATTAAGGGTTAAATATGGAACTTACATTCGGCAGGATTATGATCCTTGTAAATGATTTTGATGAAGCATTTGAGTTCTACGAAAGAACATTAATGTGTAAAAAGTTTTTTGATCTCACCGAAAACGGCAAAAGGTTCTTGCACCTTAGCTTCAACTCTTCTGATAAAACCGGAATAAGATTTTTAAAAGCGGAAACCGAAGATCAAATATCCCGAGTTGGAAATCAATCAGCCGGTCTTCCTTTGTTTGCCTTGTATACTGATTCGTTAGACGACTTTTACAAACATCTTATAAATGAAAATGTAACAATTGTTCGTGAACCATTTGAAAAAGCTGACAGCAAATATTTTCATTTTCTTGATCTTTACGGAAACGAAATAGTGCTTGTAGAAATAAAAACTGAAGTTTCACATCAGAATTAACAACTAATTTTGAACTTTGCACATTCTATCTAATTAATTTAGTTACTATCGAAATCCCGGATTTAAATCTTACCTGTAAAATGTCTTCTCCGAAATGATAAACAACTTATAAACTTCCTTTTTAAATTAAACCATAACTAGTAAATTGTACAGTATTTCAAACTTAATATGACATTATGTTTAACAAAATATTAATCGCTAACAGAGGTGAGATAGCCGTTAGAATTATAACAACTGCAAAGGAAATGGGGATCAAAACTGTTGCTGTATATTCTGATTTTGATAAATATTCATTATTTACAAAAATTGCCGATGAAGCATACCATATCGGCGAATCACCTTCGTCAAAAAGTTATTTACTGGCTGAAAAAATTATAGAAGTTGCAAAACAATCCGGAGCTGAAGGCATTCATCCCGGATACGGTTTTTTATCCGAAAGAGGATATTTTGCGAAAATGTGCGAAGATAACGGCATTAAATTTATCGGTCCCGGATATAAAGCCATTGATCTGCTGGGAAGTAAGACCGAAGCAAAAGCGCTTTCTATTAAAAATAAGATCCCTGTTGTTCCGGGAACAGACAAACCATTACAGGATTTTTCCTTGATTAAAAATATTGCCAAAGAGATCGGATACCCCGTCCTTATAAAAGCTTCTGCCGGAGGCGGAGGTAAAGGAATGAGGATCGTAAAGGAAGAAGCTGATATTGAAAGTTCATTAAGAATGGCACAGAACGAAGCAAAATCTTCTTTTGGAGATGACAGTGTTTTCATAGAAAAATATATCGAATCGCCGAGACATATTGAATTTCAGATACTGGCTGATGAACACGGAAATGTAATTCATCTTGGCGAAAGGGAATGTTCTATGCAGAGAAGACATCAGAAGATAATTGAGGAAACTCCTTCTGTAATAGTTGATGAAAAGTTGCGGTATGAGATGGGTGAATGCGCAAAGAGAATTGTAAAAGCTGCCGGTTATTCGAATGCAGGAACAGTGGAATTTATTGTTGACAAAAATAATAATTTCTATTTCCTTGAAGTTAATACACGTCTTCAGGTAGAGCATCCCATTACCGAACTAAGAACCGGACTGGATCTTGTCAGGGAACAGTTCAGGATCGCTTCCGGAGAAAAACTTTCTTATACACAGGAAGATATAAAATTTATCGGACACACCATTGAATGCAGGATCTGCGCAGAAGATTCTGAAGCAAATTTCATGCCTTCAACAGGAAAAATTACTTACATGAAAAATATTCTCAGCAACGGAATGCGTGAAGACACCGGTATAGAGCAGGGAAATGAGATCTCAATTTATTATGATCCGATGATCTCAAAACTGATCTCACACGGAGCTACAAGAGAAGTTGCAATTGACAAAATGAAAAGATCCCTCAGAGATTATAAACTTGTCGGGATAAAAACCAATATCGGTTTTTTACTGAAGCTTCTTGAATCAAAAGAATTCATAAACGGAGATTATCATACTCAGTTCATTGAGAAAGATTTTCTTGACAGACTTTCAAAGCAAAGATCAGAGGACAGTATTTCAGATGAGACAGCAAAAGTTGCAGTTTCACTTTCTGCGGTACTTTTTAAGGAAAATAAAATAAAAAGATTTGTTCCAAAGCCCGCGGGAGTTTCACAGAATAAAAGTTTATGGGCAAATAAAATAACAGATAATTACAGATGAAAAAGTATATTACTAAACTAACTGATACAGAAACAAAGAACGAGATCATACTTTCAGGTCAGAACAAAGTTCAGTTTAATTCAAAAGAGTATGAATATGATCACAAATTTATAAGCGACAATGTATTAATGCTGAGAATTAACAATGAGAATTTTTTAAATTCCGTTTCGGAAACAGATGATAATGAATATTATGAAGTAAACATTGATTCAATGCTTTATAAAGTTGAAGCAAAAGATGAACTGGAATTACTGATCGGAAAAATGTCAAATAGCAAGAGTGACGGAAAAGTTAAAAAGGAAATATATTCTCCTATGCCCGGAATTATTAAGAAAATGAATGTATCTGAAGGGCAGCAGGTTAAAAAGGGCGATGTATTATTTGTACTTGAAGCCATGAAAATGGAAAATGAAATTAAGGCAAAATCTGATTGTGTGATCAAAAAAATTAATGCGGAAGAATTAAAATCAGTTGAGAAAAATGAACTGCTGATGTTACTGGAGTAACTTTATATTTATGATTTTAATATTTCACTTTTCCGGAGTAAAATAATTTTAGCAAAATAAATTAAATAATTTGTTTCTTGCATTAGCTTCATTAATTGCAGCAGTTATCCCAATGTTTTCTTACCTGCTCATTATCTGGTTTCTGGACAGATATGAAAGAGAGCCATTCTGGCTTTTGCTGCTGAATTTTTTCTGGGGAGCCACCGGAGCAATATTACTGGGAATTCTCGGAAGCCTGATCTTTCAGATACCTTTGAATGAAGTCATTAAAGCTGTTGCCGATGATAATACCGGAGAGTTAATGGATCTGTCGGGAGCAGTAATCACTGCGCCGCTTGTTGAGGAATCTACAAAAGGGATTTTTCTGCTTTTAATGTCACTCAGCAAAAGATTCGACGGCGGTGTTGACGGTGCTGTATTCGGTGGCGCTATAGGACTGGGTTTCGGGATGACAGAAAACTTCATGTATTTTTTAACTTTCGGAACAACTCCTGCTTCTTGGCTTTTAATAGTTATTATCAGAACGTTTTTCACCGCAATAATGCACTGTCTTTCAACGGCAACTTTCGGAGCTTTTATCGGTTATGCAAAATTCAAGCCTTTCATATTCAAACTCATACTTATTCCTCTTGGGTTTTTTCTTGCAGTATTTCTGCATTTCAGCTGGAACTTATCTGTAAGTTTTGATGATACTACGATATTCGGATTTTTATTTCTGGTTATGTATATGTTTGTAACTTTCGCAATTTTTCAGATATCAGTTTATTTTGAAGGCAAAACAATTCTCAAAGAATTGCAGGATGAAGCAAATCTTGGACTTTTACCTCAGGAACATTTAAATCACATTCCGTTTGTTACAAGAAGATTCAAATACGGCTGGTGTCCTGCCGGCGTAGATCAGAAATTTTATGTTAAAACCGCTACTATGCTTGCTCTTAGGAAAAATCAGTTCAAAAATACCAGGGGTAGTCTTCAGAAAAGTTATCAGCGTGACATTGAAAATCTAAGGCATCAGATCCAGGTGATTTTCTACAATGCAAATCTGGCTTATCATCAGAGAATGAACGGAAACTGACACGATGTTATTTACGAAATTATTTTTTCTCCCCTAATTAGAACCAGAATATGTCATTATCCGATAAAGTAATAAAAAATACTTTTTACTACATTATATTCCAGCTGTTTGGTTTTGCTTTCCCTTTAATTTTAACTCCTTTCATAATTTCTAAGATCGGTGAAGTTCAATTCGGTATTTATGTTTTAGTCCTCGGATTTATCGGAATTTTCAATTTGTTTGATCTCAGTATCTCATCTTCTTTTATAGTTTTCATTTCTAAATATTATGTAAAAAAAGATTTCGTAAATCTTAATAAATATTTTAACACCGGGCTTTTTTTTTATATTGTTTTATCTCTGCTTATTGTAGTTGTTGCTTATATTTTTGCAAATCCTCTTCTGTCTCTGCTTAAGATACCTGTCGAACTTTATGATACGTCAGTAAAAATTTATAATATCGGTCTTCTGGTTTTCTTTGTAACAACTGCATTTTCAATATATTCTTCCGTGCTGATCAGTCTGCAGAAAATGTATGTTATCAGCACAGCAGGTATCATAACAGGATTCATTAATCTGATTGTAACAATAGTTCTTTTAACCGCAGGCTACGGACTGGTGGAAATACTCTGGCTGCAGTTGTTTAATGTTTCATTAACAAACATTATTGCCATTCGGTATGTAAGAAAATCTTTGCCGGATTTGAAAGTAGGATACAGACATCTCGAGAAAGAACCTGTAAGGGAAATGGCAAAATTCGGAGCTCAAATGCAGATCTCAAAGCTTGCTTCATTTGCATCTGAGAAATACGATGAATTCCTTCTGGCTTATTTTTCCGTTTTGAATAATGTTACCTACTTTAATATTGCGAATAAAATTTCACGGACAGGAAGACTTATTCCCTTTCAGCTTATTCCGCAAATTGCGCCGGTTGCATCCGAACTTAATGCAAATAATCAGCAGGAAAAATTAAAAGAATTATTTTCCGACATTACAAAATATCTGATCCTTCTATCGTTTCCTGTTTTTACTTTTATTTTTGTATTTGCTGATTTGATAATAACTACATGGGTTGGTCCGGGATATACTCTTTCTTCGGACATTTTGAGAATCCTTGCTGCGGGTAATCTTGTAAATCTGATATTTTCCGCGCCGGGAAATACTGTTTTACCAAATATCGGTGTACCGAAGTTTCAGATGCGCGAAGGGATAATTTATCTTGGAATTAATATTATTCTGAGTTATATGCTGATCAAATACTACGGTATATACGGCGCAGCTTTTGGAAATGTAATATCAGTCGCAATTTCTTCACTATATGTATTCTATGTCTCTTCAAAATATTTTTCACGCGATAAAACAAAGTTGTTAAATGAAAATTATTTAAAACCTCTGATCATCAGCTTCTTTTGCGGTATTATTACCTCTGGAATTTTTTATATCTTTGAAAAATACCTGTTTAGTTTTTCAGGAAGACTTTCAGGATTGATGTATTTAATTTTCCTTTCTTCCATATTCTTTTTAATCTATGTATCTGCTGTATTAAATGCTAAATTTCTTAACGGTAAAGATAAAGCGCTTATCGCTAAAGTATTATTGAAAATAATTCCCCATAAATTTTTAAATTCGGAAAGATCAAATTTCCATACTGATCAATTAGATTATCAGAATGAGCTTGTAAGCATTTTTGTTGTGACACATAACCGTCTTGCTTTATTAAAAAAATGCATCTTAAATATGCTTCCAACACTTGGTTCTGTGAATTATGAACTTATTATTATTGACAATGCTTCCACAGACGGTACAAATATTTTTTTGAAAGAAATTGCCGGATCAAATGATCGGATAAAAATTATTTTAAATGAAAAAAATCTGGGAATTAATTCCAAAAGTTTGGGAGCTGAAGTTTCTAAAGGAGAATTTATAATTGGAGTTGATGATGATGTAATTGAATTTCCGGACAACTGGGTTAACAAAATGATATACGCCTATAAGAATATTCCGGGAATGGGATACCTTGCGACAGATGTGTATCAGGATGAAACTACTACAGGTGCTAAGCATGGTGAAGATATGTATGCAAAAGAACTTTATGATAACGGAAATATTACACTTGAAGTAGGTCCGACTGGAGGATGGTGTTTTATGATCTCAAGAGATGTTTACAGTAAAATCGGAAAACTTGTTACTTTTGAGAACAGGATCTTTTATGCGGAAGACGGTGATTATGTGAATCGTATTATAAACAGCGGTTTAAAATACGGAATATTATCCGGAGTGAAAGTTTATCATGCAACCGGCGATATTCACAATAAAGATTTTAAAAAAGTCTTTGACGAAAAGTATGATGATTTCAGTAAAAAAGAACCATTCGTTTATAAAATTAAAACTCTTATTTTAAGAACATTCAGTATTAAAAGGTATATTACAAAATTAAATGAGTATTCATCCAGACAAAACTCATGAAAATTAATTTTAAAAGTACGGAAAATTTAAAATCTATATTTCTATGACTGTTTCCGTAATAATTGTAAACTACAATACCGGAGCTGTTTTAAAAGAATGTGTTGAATCAGTTTATAAATTTGAGGATCCTGCAGAATTTAAAATTATTATTGTTGATAACAATTCGACGGATGATTCAGAGAAAATCATAAAAGAACTCTGCATAAAACACAAAGAGGTAAAGAATATATTCTTAAATGAAAAAGTCAGTTTCTCTGAGGCAAACAATATTGGTTTTGATATTTCCAAAGGTGAATATGTTTTAATTATGAATCCTGATATTATTTTTACTGAACCTTTGTTTGATAAACTAAAAAATAAATTTCATGAGAAAAACAATATTGGGGCTGTAAGTCCTTTGCTGATAGGTACTGACGGTATTTTTCAGCGAAGATATTTCCAGAGATTTCCTTCTTTGACTCAGTTCATTCTTTTTTACTCAGTGTTTGCAAAAATTTTTGAAAAGTCGGATTATCTTTTAAATAAGTATCTGCAGAATAATGAATTGAATACTGAATCCGGCAGAGTTGAGTTTACTGAACAGATACCTTGCGCATTTTTAATGACAACGAGAAAAATATTTGTAGAATCCGGCAAAATGGATGCAGGTTATAAATTGTTTTTTGAAGACGTTGACCTTTGTTATCAGATCGGTAAAAATTATAAAATAGCAGTTGATACTTCTCTTAAAGTAACTCATCTTGGTGGTTCAAGTTTTAAAACTTCCGACGATCACTGGCTTCACGGAAGGTTTATTATAAGCATGATAAATTTCTTTAATAAAAATTATTCAGGATCAAAAACATTTGTTTTGAAAAAACTTGTTTTATTGAATTCATATTTTGTTTTATTTATTGAAAGAATTAACAGTATCTTCGGCAAAGAAGATGAATACAGATCAAAAAAGCACAACTATCTTTTAAGCGAATACAACAAAACTTACAAATAGAAATTGATATATATAATTATTCCTAATTTTAACGGACTGGCTCATTTAGAACTGTGTTATGACTCTCTGAGAAAACAGAGTTATAAAGAATTCCGGATCGTATTGGTTGACAATAATTCATCGGATGACTCTGTTAAATTCACTGAGGAAAAATATCCTGAAGTTAAAATACTGAAGTTAGATTTTAACACAGGATTTTCGGTAGCTGTTAATGAAGGAATTAAATATTCGATTGGAAATCCGGATTGTAAATATATTCTTTTACTTAATAACGATACTGAATGTGATGAATTTTTTCTTCATGAATTGCAAAATGGTTTTAAAGACAAAAACACCGGAAGCGTCGCATGTAAAATGCTGAATTTTTATGACAGAAATATTATTGATGATGCAGGTGATTTTATAAAAAGGAAAGGTTCGCCTTACGCCAGAGGATTCGGAGAAACTGATACAGGTCAGTATGATAAAGAAGAATTCATTTTCGGAGCCTGTGCCGGAGCTGCTATTTACAAAAGGGAAGTTTTTGAAAAGATCGGATATTTCGATGAAGATTTTTTTGCTTACTATGA
>DAIPYE010000078.1:0-12855 GCA_036782915.1 Bacteroidota bacterium
ATCATGTTAAAAATAACACAAACAAGAAGTATAATCGGGCGTTTAAAGAAGCAGAAATTAACAATCGAAGCTTTAGGATTAGGAAGACCTAACTATTTTACCATAAAGAAAGATACTCCTCAGATCAGAGGAATGATAAATGTTGTAAAGCATTTAATAAAGGTTGAAGAAAATTACAAACAGTAAATTATCTTTAAAATCAGTTAGAAAACAAATAAATTTTACAATTGATCCTGTTCCTTTGCTGTCAGATAAGGCAAAGGAATTTTAGTTATTTATATTAAAAACAGAATAAAAGAATTTAAACGAATATTTTTCAATGGATATATTAAGTAATTTAAAGTACGCTGAAGGTTCCAGAAAAAAAGTAAAAAGAGTCGGGAGAGGTCAGGGATCCGGACACGGCGGAACATCTACCAGAGGTCACAAAGGACAAAGATCAAGGTCCGGCGCAAAATTCAGAGCCTGGTTTGAAGGCGGACAAATGCCTTTGCAGAGAAGAGTTCCGAAATTCGGATTTAAGAATATAAACAGGATTGAATATGTAACTATAAATTTAGATGATCTTCAATCACTGATTGACAAAGGAAAAATTAAAGAAACAGTGATCAACAAAGAATATTTACTTACCAATAAAATTATAAAAGGTAAGAATTTACCTTTAAAAATATTAGGAAACGGAGAGTTTACGGCGAAGCTTGAAATAACAGCGAATGCATTCAGTAAATCTGCCATAGAGAAGATTGAAAAAGGCGGAGGAAAAGCAGTCACAATATGAGCGGATTCTTAGAGAGTTTCAGAAATATTTTCAAGATCGAAGAGTTAAGAAACAGATTATTATTTACACTTGGTATACTTGTAGTAGTAAGAATCGGAGCTCATATTACTTTACCCGGTATTGATGCCTCTTTATTAGCTGAAGCACAAAAAAACCAGTCGAATAATACCTTGTTTGGTCTCTACGATATGTTTGTAGGAGGTGCATTTAAAAATGCAGCGATATTTGCATTGGGTATAATGCCATATATCAGCGCTTCTATTATAATTCAATTACTCGGAGCTGTATTTCCTTACTTCCAGAAACTTCAGAAAGAAGGAGAAGACGGAAGAAAAAAGATCAATCAGTTAACAAGATTAGGAACAATCCCGGTTGCAGCACTTCAGGCATGGGGAGTAAGTGTTCAGTTGGCAAGCAGAAATGTCGGCGGACTTGGAGTTGTCAGTCCGGATATTTCCGGATTGTTCTTTACAATATCTACGATAATTATTTTAACAGGCGGTACAATTTTTATGATGTGGCTTGGAGAGCAGATAACTGACAGAGGCATAGGAAACGGAATTTCACTTATTATTTTTATAGGTATAATTGACAGATTCCCATACTCGGTATTTGATGAATATCAGATCATTGCCTCAGGCGCAAGAAATATTTTAATTGAGTTTGTATATATCGCATGTTTCCTTTTGATAATTGCGGGAGTTATTGCAGTAACAGTCGCAACAAGGAAAATTCCCGTTCAATATGCGAAAAGAGTTGTCGGAAGAAAAGTATTTGGTGGAGTAACACAGTACATTCCAATGAAAGTTAATTCAGCAGGTGTAATGCCATTGATATTTGCTCAATCTATAATGTTTATTCCGAGCACATTTTTATCATTCTTCCCTGACAGTGAAATGATGCAGTCGGTGGCGAAATATTTTGATTATACTAGCTGGGTATATTCTTCAGTTTATGCATTACTCATAATATTCTTTACATATTTTTATACCGCAATAGCATTTAATCCGAAGGATGTTTCAGATAATATGAAAAAGCAGGGCGGATTTATTCCGGGAGTAAGACCAGGAAAACCAACATCAGATTATATTGATAACATATTGACAAAAATTACATTACCAGGCGCAATATTTTTAGCGATCATTGCAATATTACCGACCTTTTTGATGAAAATGGGTGTAACAACAGGACTTGCATCATTTTTTGGCGGAACAAGTTTACTTATTATAGTAGGAGTTGCATTAGATACATTACAGCAAATTGAATCGCATTTACTTATGAGGCATTACGACGGATTTATGAAGAGCGGAAAATTAAAAGCAAGAAGGTAATACAATTTACCTGTAAAATGATAAAGACAGAAAAAGAAATAAATTTAATAAGAGAAAGTTGTAAGATAGTTTCCGAAGTTTTTGTTTACATTAAAGAATTTGTTAAAGAAGGAATAACAACAAAAGAAATAGATAAGCTGATCGAGGATTATATAATTTCAAGGGAAGCATATCCTGCATTTAAGGGATACAAAGTTAAGAAAAGAGCTTTCCCGTCGAGCAGCTGTATTTCAGTAAATGAAGAAGTTGTCCACGGTCTGCCGGGGAAAAGAGTTTTAAAGAACGGTGATGTTATTTCTATAGATGTTGGAGTAAAGAAAAACGGTTATTATGGTGACGGAGCGAATACATTTGCAGTAGGAGAGATATCAGCGAAGAAGGCAAAGCTTTTGAAAGTTACGGAAGAATCTCTTTACAAAGGAATTGAAATGGCAGTTGACGGAAATGAAGTAAATGATATAGCATGTGCAATACAGAATTATGTTGAAGGATCAGGTTACGGAATAGTAAGAGAGTTGGTCGGACACGGAATTGGGAAGAATCTTCATGAAGAACCTTCGATACCGAATTTTTACAGTCCGGGATCAAATCAGAAATTGTTTGAAGGAATGGTGATTGCAATAGAACCGATGGTAAATTACGGTACATTCAAAGTATATTTAAAGAATGACGGGTGGACAATTGTAACAAAAGATAATGAACCATCAGCCCACTTTGAACATACAGTTCTGATAAAAAAGGGAAAGCCGGAAATTCTGACAATGGCGGATTAATATTAAAATAATTCGTAAGTATAATAAATAACTATTGGCTAAACAAGAAGCAATAAAAGTTGACGGTATAATTTCAGAAATTCTTCCAAACACTAATTTCAAAGTGAAACTGGAGAACGGGCACGAGATTTTAGCACATATATCAGGAAAAATGAGAATGAATTACATTAGAATATTACAGGGTGATAAAGTTACTGTCGAATTATCTCCTTATGATCTTACAAAAGGCAGAATTACATACAGATATAAATAGAGTTTGAAATAAAAGTTTAAAAATCATTAAAATCTAAATAGAATTATTATGAAAGTCCGGAGTTCTGTAAAAAAAATGTGTGTTAAGTGTAAAATCATCAGACGCAAAGGCGTCGTAAGAGTAATATGTACAAATCCAAAACACAAACAAAGACAGGGTTAATTTTAAAAATAATTTTTCAGGAGAAACAAATTGGCAAGAATAGCAGGAGTGGATTTACCGAAAAACAAAAGAATCATAATCGGTTTGCAATCGGTTTTTGGAATCGGCGCATCTACGGCACAAAGGATCTTAGCTAAGACCGGTATCAGTGAAGATAAAAAAGTTTCACAGCTTACCGATGATGAAGTAAATCATATCAGAACAGAGATCACAAATGAGATCAAAGTGGAAGGCGCATTGAAATCTGAAGTTGCGATGAACATTAAAAGATTAATGGACATTGGCACATACAGGGGAAAAAGACACAGAAAAGGATTACCTCTCAGAGGCCAAAGGACCAGAACGAATGCAAGAACCAGAAAAGGTAAGAAGAAAACTGTCGCAGGAAAAAAGAAAGCAGCGGCTAAGAAGTAGTTGTTGAATGTATAGATTAAATGGTCAATTTTTATCTCAGAAATTATTCAGATATAGTAACAAAAATTAAATAGTAGATTTAAAATAATTTTTCATTAAATAGTTTTCAAATTTTGGCAAAGAATTTTAAAAAAGCAAAGAAAAAAGTTCATGTTGAAGCAGCAGGTGTAGCGCATGTAAAAGCTACATTCAATAACGTGATAGTGACAATGACAGATCTTTACGGAAACACAATTGCCTGGGCGTCATCAGGTAAAATGGGTTTCAAAGGTTCCAAGAAAAACACTCCGTTTGCGGCACAGATCGCAGCCGAATCAGCAGCAAAAACTGCCAGTGATCTTGGAATGAAAAAAGTAGAAGTTCTGATCAAAGGAGTAGGTTCGGGCAGAGATGCAGCAGTAAGATCAATTAATACAGCAGGTCTGGAGATAACATCAATAAAGGATATAACACCAATGCCGCATAACGGATGCAGACCTCCTAAAAAGAGAAGAATGTAATATAATTTATAAATATTTTTTTAAAAGGAAATCTAAATAATAATAAATGGCAAGATATACAGGCGCTAATTGTAAACTGTGTCGAAGAGAAAGACAGAAATTATTTCTGAAAGGAACTAAATGTTTTTCTGACAAATGTCCGATAGAAACAAGAAATTATCCACCGGGACAACATGGAATGTCGAGAAGGTCAAGAATTACTGATTATGCTGTTCAGTTACGCGAAAAACAGAAAGTCAGAAAAACCTATGGAGTTCTTGAAAACCAGTTCAGAAAATATTTTGAAGAGGCATCAAAAAAGACAGGTATTACAGGTGAAAATCTGGTTAAATTTTTAGAAAGAAGATTTGACAATACTGTTTACAGATTAGGACTTGCTCCATCCAGAAAAGCTGCAAGACAGCTTATTCTTCATAAACATTTTACAGTTAACTCTAAAGTTGTAAATATCCCGTCGTATCTTTTAAAGTCAGGGGATTCCATACAGGTAAGAGAAAAAAGTAAAAAACTTGAAGTAATACATGATTCAATGAAAAGATTAAAGGATAATATGATCGTACCGTGGCTTTCACTTGATAAGGCAAATATGAAAGGAACGTTTATGAAAGAGCCGGAAAGGCAGGAAGTTCCGTTCATTGCAAATGAACAGCTCATTATTGAGTTGTATTCAAAATAAGAAATAATTAAAAAATAAAATAATTAAGTAGAATATGAAAATTAATAATTTTCAAATGCCCGAATCAATTGTAAAGGAAGAATCAACATATACAGATACTTTTGGCAGATTTATAGTACAGCCTCTAGAAAGAGGATACGGAGTAACAATGGGAAATTCATTAAGAAGAGTTTTGATTTCTTCATTACAGGGAAGCGCAATTATCGCAATTAAAGTTAACGATGCTCCGCATGAATTCACAACATTAAAAGGAGTAGTAGAGGATCTTTCCGAAATAATTTTAAATCTCAAAGAAGTCAGATTTAAAGACCTAACAAATAAATCAACTAAAATTGAGTTCAGTTTAAAAGGACCTCATAAATTCAATGCAAAGGATCTGCAGGATAATACTTCAGACTTTCAGATATTAAATCCGGATAAATATATTGCTACTTTGAATAAAGATGCAGTTTTGAACATAGAAATCAGAATGGGTTCAGGGATCGGGTATGTTCCATCAGAAGATAATAAAGTTGCAAATTTACCGCTTGAATTTATTTATGTAGATTCAGTTTTTTCACCTGTCAGAGTTGCGAATTATATAATAGAAAACACAAGAGTTGGAAAAAGAACAGATTATGAAAAATTAATTTTAGAAATAACAACAGACGGCTCAATAACACCTGAAGACGCGTTGGTATATTCTGCAAGAATATTACAGGAACACAATCAACTTTTCCTTAATCTTAATCCGGTACATGTTGAAAAGAAAGAAGAGCCTGTTAAATCAGAAAAAGATGAAGAGCATGAAATGGTGAAGAAAATATTACTTACCCCGGTAGATGAACTTGATCTATCAGTAAGATCACAAAACTGTCTGAGATCAGCTAATATAAAAACAATTGCGGATCTGGTAAGTAAAAATGAAGGTGAAATGCTGCATTACAGAAATTTCGGAAGAAAATCACTTGGAGAGCTTGGTGAGTTAATAGAGAATTTTAATCTGACTTTTGGAATGGATGTAGATAAATATTTAAAAGAGGAACCTGTGAATTAAGATAGATTCGCAGAATTTTATTTTTATAAAAAGATTATAGTAAAAAAATTATGATACACAGAAAAAAAGGCAGGAAATTAAAAAGAACAGCAAGTCACAGAAGTGCATTACTTGCCAATCTGTCAATTTCCCTGATTTTGCATAAGAGAATTGAAACCACCGAAGCTAAAGCCAAAGAACTCAGAAGATTTATTGAGCCACTTGTATCAAAGGCAAAAAAAGCTTTGAAATATAAAGACTCTGCTCCTGAAAAAGGAATACATTTAAGAAGAGAAGCAAGAAAGTTTTTACAGAATAAAGAAGCTTTGATAATTCTATTTGATGAAATTGGAGCAAAAGTCGGGGACAGACCCGGAGGTTATACAAGAGTGCTGAAAACATCAGGTAACAGATGGGGTGACGGAGCGCAGACAGCAATAATTGAATTTGTTGATTATAATTATGTAGAGATCAAGGAAGCTATACAGAAAGAAAAAGATGATAAACTAAATCCTGCAGCCACAGATTCAAAAGATGCAAAGAAAGAATCTAAAAAAGCTGTTAAGGAAGTTAAGACCTCTAAAAAAGATTCTGCTTTAAAAGAATCAAAACCTAAAACAAAAAAGAAAAAAGAAGAAAGCAAATAATATTTTTCCAAAGATCCTTAACTTTATTAAAATTTTCTTCACATAAAATTTAATCTTAAAGTTAAGGATTTTTTATTTAAACTTTAAAATAAATTAGAAAAATATATGAAAATAGTATCTGCTGAATTTATTAAAAGTATATTTGATCTGAGAGCATTGCCAAATTCTGTTTTAGCTGAATTTGTTTTTGTGGGAAGATCAAACGTCGGTAAATCCTCATTGATCAATTCTATCTGTACAAAAAAGAAACTGGCAAAGATTGGATCAGTACCCGGGAAAACAAGACAGCTTAATTATTTTTTAATTAATGAAAAATTTTATCTGGTAGATCTTCCTGGATACGGATATGCAAAAGTTCCGGAACAAATAAGAGCCGGATGGAGAAAATTAGTAGAAGATTATATTAGTGAAAGACAGAATGTAAAATTAGTTTTTGTATTAATTGATTCAAGACATGAGCCGACATATCTTGATGAACTTATGGTAAGCTGGCTGGAATATTATGAAATTCCGTTTGCTGTGATCCTGACAAAATCTGATAAGATCTCATCTAATAAAATGCAGAAACAAATTTACCGGGCATCAAAAATTGTTAACAATGAAGATCTTTGCATTGACTACATTCCTTTTTCGACAGTTACTGGAGAAGGCAAATATGAAGTACTTAAACTGGTAGAAGAATACCTTTAAGGAATATTAGAAATGTAAATTTGCTTTCCATTTACTATTCTTTCATAAAATTATAACTAACAAAATTATTTACAGAACTATATGAAATTAATATTCAGAGTCCTTTAATGATATAATAATGATAAGAATATTAATTTCAGATGATATTGATCTTTCCGGAACATCTATCCTACCAAAAAGAAAATTTTATACTGAAAGTAAACCGGGTATAAAAAATTCAGAAATCATTTCAAATTACAAAAATTTTGATGTTTTAGTTTTAAGAAGTATCAGAAAAATCAATAAGGATTTTCTTGATAAAACTTCTTTTAAAGTCATTGCAACATGTTCAAAAGGAACAGATCATATTGACATTGAATATGCGGCAAAAAAAGGTATTAGAGTATTGAATGCTGATGATTCAAATAACATATCTGCGGCTGAACATACACTTGCATTAATCTTATCAATTTACAAAAAAATTAATTTATCTGATAAGCTTGTCAGAGAAAATAAATTTTCATTTCTTGATTATGAAAGAAATGAAGTATATGGAAAGAGTATTGGAATTATTGGGTTTGGAAAAGTCGGTTCGTATGTCGGAAAATTATGCGAAGCATTCGGTATGAAAGTTTTTGCAAATGATAATGATAAGAAAGTTGTTTCAAAAAACAAATATTTTAATTTTAAAAATATAAAATTTATTTTGAAGAATTGTGATATAGTAACTTTACATATACCTTTGAATAAAAAAAATTATTTGTTTATGTCAAAGGAAAAATTAAATTTAATAAATGTAAATTCAATTCTGATAAATACTTCAAGAGGTGATATCATAGACGAAAATTATTTATTCGGATTATTAAAATTAAAAAAAATAAAATTCGCAGGACTTGATGTAATGAGTAACGAGCCCAGTGTATTCAAGGGTTTTGCCGCACTGGACAACGTTCTCCTGACAAATCACATTGCAGGAAAAACAGCAGAAAGCAGAAAAAGAATTTCTGTAAATATTTTTAAAAATATACTTGGCTTCTATAAGCAATAGTTGCTTGACAAATGAAAAGTTTATGGTTAGTTTGCGAAAAAATAAATTTACAATATCTTAATGCGAAAATAATATATTGACAAGTTATAGCATTAGTAGTATATTATTTAAAAGAATTTAACGACGTAATAAGAAATAGAAAGTTACATAAGTAAGTTCAGTCAAAAAATTAATTTAATTAAAACATAAAAGGAGAAAAAAAATGTACAAAAAGTTAACAATTTTCTTGTTTATTATTCTGGTTACTTCAGCAAATTATATTCTTGCTAATAACACACCGAATAATAAACCCAATTATAAAGTACATCCAATTAAGTCTATAACCGGAGATGAAAAATCAGCAAACATTCAATCTGATAATAAAGTAACATCAGCACCGGTTCTTGACAGATATGAACCATTCCATTCAGCTTCATTAACATATGTTTATACAAATACAGGAGTTACTTCTTATTATGATCTTCAGTCTAACGGAGTTCCTCAGGAAGTATGGCAAGATCCACTAACACCAGGTAATGTGCATGGATGTTTCACTCAATCAAATCAGGAAGCTGGTTGGAGTGACAGAACTGTAGTTTACATTTTAAGTACTGATTTTGGATCAACATGGAATATTTTAGGAAATGTTCCGCCGGCTTCCAGAAGCGGCTTTGGAGCAATTACGGGAACATCAGAAGGAACTGCCCTTATTGCATGTCATACAGCAGACGGTGCCACTCTAGTAAGAACACAGGTTTATTCTGATATAGGTGTTGGTTTCGGTTCATTTGTCAGATTAGATCCAGGTGTATCCGGAGTAACAGGTGAAGCAATCTGGCCAAGAGTAGTAGCTACTGCTAATACTTCCTTGCCAGTAAAATATGTTTTGTCAGCATCAGTAAATAACACTTCCGTTGATTTAGCATACACAAATACAGGCAGTGATCTTGGACCAACTCCGGGAACATTCAGTGGATGGTTGCAATATCCGGCTAATACTGCTGAAACTTATAGTTTGGCAAGAAGTCAGGATGGCAGAATTGGTAACGCATACATAGTCGGTGGTGAACCAGATTATGGTGATGTAGCTTACAGATCATCTACAGATAATGGATTATCATGGAGCAGTCCGCAATTAATATGGGATTGTAATTTTAATACAGACAGTTTAGGAGCTTTAAGAGGTATTACTATGACATTTCTTAACAATGTTCCTTATGTAACTTTTGAAACAGGTCATTTATCACCACCTGCAAGTTATGTACCTGGTCTACCTTCTCAAATCAGATTATGGTCACCTTCAATAAATGGCGGAACACCAAAAATAGTAGCTGATCAAAATAATGTACCATTCTTCCCAAATGTAACTACACCGGATGTTTTTTTCCCAGTGTCCAGACCATCTATCGGAAGAGCAAATCAGGGAAATTCTTTAGTAATTGCATTCGTAAGTACTTCTGCTAACGTAACAGCAGATACAACTAACTTCTTTAAAGGTTGGATGACATATTCCAATGATGCCGGCGCAACATGGTCAGCTCCTGAAACTATGACTCCTGCAACTCCGATAAGAGACTGGAGATATATTTCAGTATCACCGACAAACAATGTTACCGGAACAGGTTCAGCTGCATCTATGAAAGTTCAGATTATTGCTCAATCAGATTCAGTTCCAGGAAGTGTTGCTAACGGAGCATTACCAAGTTTAGCGCAATGCATTGGTATAACAACTAACATACCTGTAACTGTTGGAATTAATACTATTTCTTCAATTGTACCGAATACTTTTAATTTACAACAAAATTTCCCTAATCCTTTTAACCCTTCTACTTCAGTTAGATTTGATATTTCAAAATCATCAAATGTGACTTTAAAAGTATATAATGCAAAAGGACAGGAAGTTGCAACTTTAATTAATAATGAATTTGTAACTCCGGGAACAAAGGAAGTTACATTTAATGCATCTGCTTTAGGAAGTGGAATTTATTTCTATACTTTGTTTGCAGGTGACTTCAAAGATACAAAGAAAATGATGTTGATTAAATAAATATCATTGTTCAAATACCATTTAAAATAAAATCAACCCTCATGATTAGCATAATTGTTTAATTGTGAGGGTTTTTTTAAAAAAAATAAAATTATGAAAACAATTTTTACAAAACTTATTTCTTTAAAAAAGGGGGAAAAATGAAAAATTTACTAAAAATTACTCTTTCCCTATTGTTTGTTCTTGGTTTAATGTTTAATAATTCTTACGGATTAGAAAAACATGGAACAACCGGTAAAATAACAGGAAAGGTTACAGATTCAAAGGATAAATTTCCTTTAGTAGGAGCAACCATAAAATTATTAAATTCTAATATGGGAGCAATTACTGATGATAACGGGGAATATACAATATTAAATGTTGAAGTTGGAAGTTATACAGTAACAGCATCTTATATTGGCTTTGATCCTCAAAGTGTTTCAGATGTAAGAGTTTCAGCTGATTTAACAACAAATGTTGATTTTTCTTTAAAATTATCCGGTAGTGCAATTACTACTGATGAAATACAGATAGTTGGAAAAAGAAATGCCATTTCACCAGATCAGAGCGGAAAAATCATTGGAACAGAATTTATTGATAACAGCGGATTAAGAGGCATAGAAAATATTGCTGCAACAACTGCCGGTGTGGTACAGGATGAAAGAGGTAATTCTATTAATATAAGAGGTGGCAGAACAAATGAAACATCAGTGTTTATAGATGGTGTTTTATCTACAAATCCACTTGATGGAACTTCTTCTGCTTTTGTTTCAAATGGAGTTTTACAGGAACTGGCAGTTTTAACTGGAGGTTTCAGTGCTGAATACGGGAATGCACTTAGCGGTATCATTAATGTTATCACTAAGGGCGGAACTGATCAGTTCTCAGGAAATTTAGAAGTTATTTCTGACGTTTTAGCAGGACAAACAACATCTCAGGGATATAATGTTTATGATATGTCAGTTGGAGGTCCTTTAATCCCAACAAAAAAGCTTTCTAAGTTTATTAATTTCTTCGGAGGTTTTGAAAGAGATTATTCAATGGTTTCATCTCCTGCTTGGATAACAAACAACTTTTCAAATCAGGAATGGATAAAAGCAAATAATATTGCAGGAAATAATGTTTTACCTAATTATTCATTGGGAAGGTGGTCAGGAAATGTAAAGATCAATTTTAATTTCAATGATCTCGACAGCAAATTACCCATTCAATTAAAAATGGGAACAAGTCTTTCAAGCACTGACAGAAGACTCTGGCAGCAAACAAATATAATGTTTAACTCTGCAAGAAATCCTTTGGTTAATGAAACAAGTAATAACTATTATGTAAAACTTAATCATCAGATCAATTCAAAACTTTTTTATGAATTACAGTTTAATGCTTATGAAGCTACTTACGAAGAAGGGGATCCTCAATTCAGGGGAAATTTTTACCAGTATGCTGATCCTTCATTAGTAGAAGGTTTGCAGCCGGGAACAACTTCAACAGGAGTTGATGAATATGGAATTTTCGGAAACTATAACAGAGTAAGAAGTTATTATGAAAACAGCAGTACTTCATATTTAGGTGGTACAGCTTACATTACTGCTCAGTTAAAAAATAATGAATTAAAATTTGGCGGTGAATACAGATACAATACTATCAGATACATTGATATGCGACCAAATGGAATGTATGGGGTCAGAAATCAGACAGAAGATCAGCAAATGAAAGCATTTAGCGGTGCTATAGGCTTAGCTAATTACTATGGATATGGTCCTCAATGGAATGCAAATACAAACAGAATTGAAGAAACAGATGACGGATTTGACGGAGCAAAACATCCTATTATTGCTGCTCTATATATTCAGGATAAAGTAGAATTTAAAGATTTTACATTAAATGCGGGTATTAGATGGGATTATCTTGATGCAAATTCCTGGAGAGTTAACAATTTTAACAATGTTGTTGGTGCAGATGGAGTACTTACAGAAGATGATTTCACAAATGAAAGTCAGGCAACTTCAGAATTTAGTCCAAGAATAGGACTTTCATTTCCTGTAACAAACAATACTGTTTTTCATGCACAATACGGAAAATTTATACAATTACCTCAATTAGAATTCTTATATACTGGTCGTGAAAATTTAGATTTCTGGGTAACAACCGGTGGATTTAGCGGATCTTTTGGAAATCCTAATTTAACTCCAGAACAAACAACTGCATACGAAATTGGAATTAAACAACAAGTTGGCGATAAATTATCTTTTGATGCAACTGTTTATTACAAAGAGACTGAAGATTTAATTGGTATAAAAAAATATCCTCAATTACCAAACCAAATTCAGGTTTATGCTAACCAGGATTACGGAACAATTCAGGGACTTGATTTTATGCTTGATCTTAGAAGAACAAACAGACTTGCAGTCAACTGGTCAATTGGAATTGCATTCGCTAATGGTACAGGATCTGATCCGAATTCAGCAACCACAGCAGCTTGGCTGGGAGAAAGACAACCAAAATTAACCGCACCACTGGATTATGATCAAAGATACACAAGTTCAGTAAATCTGGATTACAGATTTGGGAAAAATGATGTTCCAAA
>DAIPYE010000078.1:12865-14249 GCA_036782915.1 Bacteroidota bacterium
ATTCATTTAACAGCGGTCGACCATACTCTTTAAAAGCAAATAATCAGGATCCTTTTGCAGGTACAGGTGCCGGAGCATCTTTATTATCACCGATAAATGGTGTTTACGGACCATGGAACAATAGCCTGGATTTGAAATTAGATAAGACATTTTCAATCTGGAAGTTTGATTTGAATGCATGGGTTTATATAATAAACCTTCTGGATTATCAATTGGTTAACAGTGTATTTGAATCCAGCGGCTTACCAGGTAATACCGGTTTTTTAAATTCAGAAGCCGGAAAAAATACAATACTGTCATATAATAATCCAAATGGCACAATCCCTACTACATCTGAAGAATATGTAAACAGATATACTTTAAGATCTGAAACTGTTGTTAATTACGGACCACCAAGACAGTTCCAGTTTGGCTTGAGATTAAATTTCTAAAAAAATATTAGTGTATCCGGTTTAGACCGGGTACACTTATTTATTAAAAGATTTTTGATTGCTCAAATTTTAAAAAATATAAATAGAAACTAAAATGATGAAAAAAATATTAATTTTTCTGATTCCTATTGTTCTTGTATTTGCATATGGTTTTAAACCACATGATCAGCCTGTAAATAATCAGAAGAACAAAAATGGAATTATACCTTATAACAATTCAAATAATCCGAATCAGGTTATGAATTTAAGTTCGGTTCAGCTACAGGCAAACCAAATAAATACCTGGTTCAGAAATAATGGTTCTTTCAACAGAAACCCTGCTACAGATAATTCGGGTTTTGAATGGCCAAAAGGTTCTGCAAAGTTTGCAAGATATGCATCCGGACTTTGGATAGGAGCTCAAGTAGGAAATGATACTCTTGTATGTATAGCAGAATTTTCTTATGAATATGTCGGTGGAAATATTCCAGTCTTAGGAGGACCGCCGCAAGGTCAGGGTGATCCAAATTTTAAAATTTATAACATTTCCCCTACAGATACATCAGAATATCAGGCTTGGAGAACCTTTGCGGCATCTCAGGGCGCATATTTAGACAGTAATGGTAATCCTTATTTACTTGGAGATCAAACTCAGTTTTACTCATATACTGACGGATATGCTTCAGCTCATGGTAACAGAGCAGGCAGTACACTTCCATTGGGAGCAGTAATATTACAAACAAACTGGTCATATGCTGCAAACGGTCCGCTTAGCAGTATGGCTTTTTCTGAATTCAGAGTTATTAACAGAAGTAATTCTACATGGAATAACACATATATCGCAGTGTGGACTGATGATGATGTCGGTGATGGTACAAATGATGCTATTGGTTGTGATACAGCTTTAGGGTTAGGGTTTACTTATAATGCATCAAATTCAGATAATCAGTATGGAGCTGCACCTCCTGCTGTAG
>DAIPYE010000079.1:0-5096 GCA_036782915.1 Bacteroidota bacterium
CGGTTACATTCAGGGAGTTAAATATGCAAATCCGGAATGTGTGATACTTTCCGGTTATGTCAGTGTAGCTCCGGAAGGATTTAAAAATCCGGGTAAGGGAAAGGAGATTGCATTGAGTCAGTATTCAGGCGGAGCGGATATAATTTATCACGCATCCGGATTGTCAGGTCTCGGATTATTTGAAGCTGCAAGAGAAAAGAAAAAACTTGCGATTGGCGTTGATATGGATCAGTACAATGAAGCTCCGGGATTTATACTTACTAGTATGGTAAAACTTGTTGATCAGTCAGTGTTTCTGACAATAAAAGAATTTAAAGAAAATAAATTCACAGGCGGTATAAAAACAATTGGTTTGAAAGAAAGCGGAGTGAGTTATGTTTATAATGATCTCAACAAAAATTTAATCTCAGATGATGTGAAATTAAAAGTTGATTCAATAAGAAATAAAATAATTAACGGCGAAATCAAAATAGAACTTCCGGATTAATCATTGAATTGCAATCCTGATATTCAACCCGCCTTCACTTGTAGATCTTGGAACAGTGGTATATGACTCGCTGGTAGGAGAAGTTTTAAGATATTTATAAAAGAACTGCATTGTTACTTTTGAACTCAGGGAATACTGTATCGATGGATTAATGTTTGTTACAATAGATCCATTTCCAAATGAAGGATACGGCTGGCCTGTAGGAAATTCATAATTGATCGGATCATTTGTTGTTTTTGAAATAGTCAGCGCAAAAGAAATATCATTTTGAAGTGACAGACCAAATAACGGCAGATTAAAACCCGACTTTGAAAAATTCGCAGTAATACTCCACTCATTAGTTTTTACAGACTGAATTGATGCTCCTATCGGATTTAATGTGTTTGAAGTACTTGTACTCAACCTGAATGATGATGACAGATTTCCTCCAAAAGCTTCCTTGAAATTGAGATTCAATCCTATCAGCGGACTGAAAGACTGTATAACAGTTTGTGTATTTGGTATATCATAATTGTTTATGTCTATAAGTCTGCTTTCACGATATTCTGAAATAAAATTATTATCAATAGAAACAGAATTGGCAAATCCGGAAAACATCGGAAGTCTTTCCAATCCGGAAATTGTCATACTCCAGTTTGGGAAAGGGATAGAACTGATCTGACTCTCAAAAGCGCTTGTAATATTCCTTCTGTTTTGTGCTGTATTATCCTGAACATATTCATAAGTAAAATCCTCGGCATTTCCTGCGAATAAAATTGTATTTCCTGAAAATATGGAACTTGTTTTACTTGTGGGATTTCCAATTTCTCCTATTCCGTTTGAACTATAAATTAAATTGTTAGAAAAACCCCACGCTGTTTTAAAGTTTAAGCTCATATTTATATTTTCAGGGAAGATCGGATTTATAGAAGTTTGAAAGGTCATCTCATTTCCTTCAATATAAAAATCTGAAATCTGATTCAGATTCGGTGCTCTTGTTCCGGGATACTGGCTAAAACCCAGCTGATATAATCTGGATGGTCCAAGATCTTCCTTAGTAGATGGATAGAACCAGAAATTTCCAAATCCCGGTTTACCGGTAACACCTCCGTTTTTTACATCATTTGTCTGTGTATATGAAATATTAATGTCAGCAGGTACGAATGATTTAAATATATTTAGAATACCTGCCAGAGTCTGACTGTTTCCTGTATTATCACTTACTGTAGAATCTCCGTTAATTCCGTTTGCCCTTAATTTATTATCTCCGCTTTCACCGAAGAGGGAGAATATTTCTTTTAATTTTAAGTTTACTGTTGAATTTAATGAATTATTATAACCAAGATTAAAACCGATATTTGTGATTTGATTTGGATTTATCCATCCGTAAGTGACCCTGTAAGAAGTATTGAAAAGCATGAACCTGTCAATGAAAGGAATGTCAACTTTCGGGTTAATGGTAACTGACTGCGCATAGTCAAGATCTTCACCAAAATTAACAAGACCGTTATTGAAGAAAATATCTCCGAATATATCTCCGTTTGGTCTCTGCGATCCTGTAGTATCACCCGATGTTTCAAGCGGAGTCAGATCACTTCCCGCTCTGAAACTGTAATCACCGTTAAGATCTATGATCCAGTTTTCAAGGAATTTCCAGTTAAAACTAAAACCTCTGTTTGCAGTAAAGCTTCGTGTAGTAAAATCGTTAAACTCAAAACTTCTGATCTTTGAATTAAACTGTGATCTGTTAAAATCAGTTGATGCACTGAAATTATTGGAAAATAAAGGCGCAAGAGGAATGAACGGAAAAAAGAAATACATTTTAGCATTATCATATTTACTTCCAAGAGGTATTAAACTTCCTATATTCAGATTTAATTTTTCACTTAAACCAAAATCAGTACCAATGCTTATTGCTCCATTGTATCTGTAATCAGTTTTACTTTCATAAGTAATATCCCTTGAATTTCCAAAATCAGCATTAAAAAGAAAATTTATTTTATTAAAAATATTTTTTACCAAAAAATTATTGCTCGGAAAATTAAAATTCATATTTGATATAGAGATATTATTTCTAATCACAAGTGTTTGAGCTTCAGCAAGAAGATTATCCTTTGCCTGCTGGGCACTTTCAGGAGTTCCGCCGGGAGATGTTAAAACCCTGAGGTATTCCTGGTCAGCAGCACTGTTAAGGAATATGTCGGTACCGGGATAATACTGAGGATTCACATAGCTTTCCGAATGCCTGAAAGTAAGCGGGAGTGTAAGAAAATTACTCCAGTCCTCTGAAAATGAAGATGCAAATGCATTATTAAATAATCTGTCAAGATTTAAAGTTGTACTGAAATCCCAGGAAACACCTGTATTTCTTGATCCAAGCCGTGCATCCAGTCCGTGAAAGAACGGATCTACCTGTGATAATGCAAAACTAAAATTCAAAAGATCAGCCATCTGAACATTTGCACTGACATTAAATGCAAGTCCGTTATCATCAACTACATTTATAACTCTCAGTTCATCAAACCAGACACTTCCCGATATAGAGGAATTCAAACTGTTTCTGTTTTTTTCCACTCCAAGCAGTATTTCCCTTATTGTTTTCAGATCAGGATTTCCATACACCTTATAAGTAGAACCAGGCGGTCCTGACGGAACGGGTACCTGTATAGATACATTGTTGCTGTCAAATGAATTTATACTTTTAACTCTTGTAAGATCATTGAAGTTAATAGTTACATTATTAATAGCAATCCAGGGCTGATCAATAGGACCCAGTCGTTCTTCGGGATGTATCGGAGCTCTGTATTCATAATAATTATTCGAATCACTTCCAAACCTAATAATCATGGCAGCATCATAAAGATTCTCATTTGTATAATTAAATGACGGATCACCATTTACAAACATTTTTATAGTGCGGTAATTTATCAGATCCAGAGGTGTTGTGCTGTAATCCTTTCTGGCGATCTTTCTCACTCCGCTGGTTAAATTAAAAACTTCAAGAGAAAGAGATTGCTCATTTGACAGAGTAGTGGTATTATTCTGTCCCTGAATTTCCTGTCTTAAAACATCTCCCGGGATCGGACTTTTATAAATAGTAGAATTTTCTTCAATACTTACTGCAGTAATATTGTAAGTAGAATCAGTTTTAATCGGCTTCACCCATTGATTTCCTGTAAGATTTATATCAAACATCTGAAGTCTGACAGTGTCAGTAACATTTGTTATCCACATTCTGGCAAAGGTTATATTTGTGAAAACAGCATTACCGTACTTTCTCTTGAATTCAGACAAGGGTATCTTATATTGCCGCCAGCCCTCCCCTCCGGATCCTACAATATAGGGATTTCCCTGTGTCTCCAGATCGATCTCAAACTGAAAATAATCATTCCCGTTTCTGACGTTATTCGATTTATTTAAATCCTCTGTATCTGGACGTCTACCAACATCTGAGTTTCCGTTATTTTCCGTACCATTTACAAAATCAAAAGTAGGATCAGAGTTAGATAAAATGAAATTATCCTGAGCAGGATCCTGAGGTATAGGAAGTCCCGGATTAAGAATTGCCCATAAACTTTGTTCTGCACTGTCTTTTTTAAAGTCAGTTCCAATGTCATTACCCACCTGAAGATTACCGTTCCCAAGTGTATCCTCAGTATTTAATATACCGTTTGGAATTGCATCCTGAGATATATTACCCAGATCAATGACAAGTTTTCCGGTTCCGGTGTTACTGTTTTTATCGATCTTCATGCTGAATTCGATAAAATTAATATTCTCATTTATCAGATCATTACTGGTAGTATTAAGATATTTCATTACTCCGTTCCATGTAGTGGATTTGTCCTGAATTGTATCAAATCTTCCGTTATAATTATACATACCTCTTCTGGTCGGATCATAAGTAAGGAAAAACGGTGTAACGGTAGTCTGAGTGGCAGTAACACTTCTTTTTGGATAAATTACTCTGACATCCACACTGTTAGCTACATTAAACCATTTCAGTTTTCCTCTTTTGGAATTTTTCTCAATAACACATGTATCGCAATTTACAATACTATTATCCAGAGGTACTGAAGCCATTGTCCATGAATTATAAGTTCCTCCGAGCGAGACTATTTTTTTAGCACCTTCAAAATCATCTATGTATGCAATTGCTTCATTATTATCGCCGGGAATATTACTTTTTAAAGTATTCGGATCAGTGATCAGTGATGCAACCTCTCCTCTCAGTGAGATTGACGATGGAGCTTTTGTATTATATCCCGGTAAAAGATTAACAACATTTGTGAGAAACTTTGAAGGTATTTCCGTGAAAAAATCAATTCCGAACATTGAATTATTGGTTGGTTCTTCACCAAGTCTTACTTTGTCATTCAATGTTGCCTGATTTAAATTTACAAATGTAAATCCCACAGAACTTTTATCAGAGATTCTGTAATTTCCTCTCAAACCTAAAAAGGTTTTTGATGCAAGAGTAAACAGGTCATTCGTTTCATAAGATATTTTTAAATCCTTGGATAGTAAAGCTGATGCGTTTTTAATTAAAACAGTTCCTGTGGAATAATCAACAGAATAATCAGTAAGAGGACTAAGTTCGATCTGACCAAGTTTTATAACAACGCTTCCT
>DAIPYE010000079.1:5106-13981 GCA_036782915.1 Bacteroidota bacterium
TGGGTACACGATGAAACTCGCTAATACGGACGATATTGCTTAATCCGGCTTCACCTCTGGCTTTTCCGACAATTGAATACAAGTTTGCATTCGGAAGCTGATTTGCAGTATTCTTTAAGTTACTGTAGATCTGCGGATACCAGTATGATGAATCAATATTATACTGAGGATCAGCCAGATTTGTGAGAAATGGTTTTAATGAAGGGAATATCACAAATCCGCCTACAGGATCTATGGTTGCACCAATTATGTAATCAAATTTATTATCAGGCGGAGGATTCCTTCCGCTGGTATATTTATCAAGTCCCAGGATCTGAAGCAAAGGAGTGCTTATTCCGGGCAGATTCGGTGTAGGGACATTATTAATAAGATATTTTACGTCAAATTCAAATCCGTCTTGTACTACTCTTGAAACCGGGAGGCGGTATATATTTCTAAGTTTCAATTCCCAGGCTAAAGTATTATCAGGAATAAGATTCGGAACTTTAACCATTTTTAATACAAGTGTATCATTCGGACTTGAATTTGAATCAGTACTAATTGTACCGAATTGTTCACCTGTTTTAATTCTCTGATATGCTACACCTACAAAATAATTTTCGGGAATATTAATTTTTAAAGAAACGTATCCGGCAAATTTATTAAGAATATACTCAGTAGGATCTAATTTCCGTGCTATTCCGTATGTCTGAACTCCCTGAACTATTGTCGGAACAGATTTCAATGTATCATTATATTTTCCTGACGACGGTAAAGGAGGAAGTTCCACATGAAGTCCTGCCTGCCTGTATCCCACTGTTGTATTTTCTGTTTGCACCCAGACTTCAAATGTCTGTTCATTTATTGAAAGTGAATCGGTTCGTTGATTTATTGAAGCATCATTATAATAATTCAGAAAACTTCTTTTGTAAGTTGTATCCAGATAAAAATGATTATCTGAATAATCCCATATCTTAATATTAAATGCTTCTTCCTGAACTCCACGGCTGAAGTCCTTTATCTCTGTCTTACTTTTCTTTTGAGAAACTACTGATTGTAATGAAAGAGCACCTAACTGAAATTCAGCAAGCACACCAAATAATGACTGGGAAGAGCCGATTAGTCCTGAACTGGTTTGTAATGAAACATTACCTGCAAGTATTTTTTTAACCACTTCATCAGCATAACCGTTATATTCAATTTTTAACTGATTTTCAAAATCAAATAATCTTTGAGTATTGTAATCAGCTCCGATTGTTAATTTATCGCCTACCTGTCCTTTTGCAGTTAACTGTACTTCCTGCCTGAAATTTATAGCACTGTTGGAATTACTTGTACCGAAAGTATTTGTAACGTCACTGGTCGAATTCTGGTAAGAAGCTGTAATGTCAACAGCTCCGTTCAGTTTCAAATTTATGGTGGGGGGTCCGAATATACTTTCTGATTTAAATGGTAAAGGGATGGTAATATCTGTAATATTTTTGAAAAGTTTGCTCAGATCATCATCGGTATTTCCTTTGAACTTTTCCGAAAAGAGATCTTCAAATATTAATCTGTTATTATTTTGCGAGATATCAGATATATATTCATCAAGGGGAATCACAAGAGGAGCTCTGATAAATTCACCTTCAAACTTTTCAGTTAAAATAACATTTCCTGAAGTATCAAATGATACCTCTTTTTTAATTAAATCTGAATTACCTAAAAGAAGAGGTGATTTTTTATTGAAAATTTTGGTACCAAAAGAGTATTCAGGAGAATATTTGAAATATTTTACACGTGCAGATGAATCCGCAGGGATAATTTGCGTAGTATCAACTGTGAGAAGAGTGTCATTGAAAAATGTTCTTGTAGAATCAGATTGTTTAACTTTTACATAAGTGCTCTTACTTCCTATTCTGTCTCTTCTTCCCTGAGAAAAAGAAACATTGCTAATAACAAATAGAATTATTATTATTAAATAAGGATTAAAACTGAACCTGAAATTATTATTTTTTGTTGAGTTTAAATTCAACTATTAAAGCATTAAATTACTAAAGCGTAACAAAATCCGATAAGCAAACTGTTTAATTAATAAAAAAAATTTTTCTGACATTATTTGATAAATCCTTACCTTTTTTAACTTCCGAATCAATCATTTACCATTTATTTTATTCAATTATAATTATTAACAAATTAACATTCAATGTTTAATATAAAATTCTTTTTATTTACCGTATTTTTATTCCTGCTGAATTTTTTTACCGTTAACACCTCAAAGTCACAGTTTGATTCACACCCGGAACTTGACTGGTTTACAATTGAAACCAAACACTTCTATATTAATTATCACAGCGGTACGGAAAGAACAGCTAATACAGTTGCTAAAATTGCCGAAGAAATCTACGGACCTATAACTTCCTTATACAAATACGAACCGGATGAAAAAGTTAATTTTATAATAAATGATGTTTCTGACATAGCGAACGGAGCTACAGATTATTACGGAAACAGAATAGAAATTTTTGCTACTGCCCTTGATTATGATCTGAGAGGTACACATAACTGGTTAAGAAATGTAGTAACACACGAATTCACTCATGCAGTTCAGATCCAGTGCGCAATGAAATATTCCAGAAAAATGCCTGCTATATATTTTCAATGGTTAGGATATGAAAATGAGATCCGTCCTGACGTATTATACGGTTATCCGAATATTATTGTATCATATCCTTTGTCCGGAGTAGGTGTTCCGGCATGGTTTGCCGAAGGCACATCTCAGTATCAGAGACAGCAGTTATCTTATGAGCAATGGGATTCTCACAGGGATATGATCCTGAGAAGTTATATTGAAGACGGGAATTTACTTTCATGGGGTGAAATGGGTCAGTTTTCATCTATTACAAGTTTAAAAGCAGAATCTATTTACAATTTAGGTTATGGTCTGACAAGATATATTGCCTGGAAATACGGCGAAGATAAATTAAGACTTATTACGTTGCACCTTGGAGATCTTGGTACTTTCAGTATGGATAAAGCAATAAAGGATGCAATTGGCATAGACGGAAAAGAGCTTTATAATCAATGGGTAAGTTTTTTGAAAAAAGATTATGAAAGTAAACTTGTAAATGTAAAGAAAGACAGTGTGGTGGGAAGTATTATTGAAAAAACAGGTTTTGCGAATTACAATCCGCAGTTTTCACCGGATGGAAAAAAGATAACGTATTTATCAAATCAGGATTTTGACTACGGAAGTACCGGGATGTATATTTATGATATTGCAAAAAAAGAGGCTGAGTATGTTACGGCTCCGGTTTCGACAAATTATTCATGGTCTCCTGACGGTAAAAAAATAATATTTGCAAAAAGAAACACTCCGCAAACGATTCACCATTCCACAGTATATGATCTGTATGAGTATAATGTAAAAGCAAAAATTGAAAAAAGACTTACAACAAATCTCAGAGCTTATTCCCCTTCCTATTCACCTGACGGAAAACTTATATGTTTCGTTGTTAATAAAGACGGAACCCTGAATCTGGAAATAGCAGATGCTGACGGAACCAACTATGATCCGATAACAGCTTTTAATAACGGCGAACAGGTTTACAATCCGAAATTTTCAAAAGACGGGAAAAAAATCATTTTTGATTTTTCTTTTGAAGAGTCAAGAAAACTTGCTGAAATTGAAATTGAAACAGGGAAAATCAATTATCTGCTTGATGATCCGGGCGTTGATTACAGAAATCCTTCCTATTCAATAGACGGAAAAAAATTATATTTTTCTTCTAACAGGACAGGAATTTTTAATATTTATTCTATGGATCTTGAAAATAATGATGTTAAGCAGCTGACAAATGTACTGGGAGGCGCTTTTATGCCTTCGGTTGATACAAGCGGTAATCTGGCATATTCTCTTTACACTTCGACAGGTTACAAGATCGCTCTTCTTAAAGATTTTAAAGAAAAAGATACATTAATTGTCGGATCTTACCAAAGACCCGAGCCATTGATAAAAAAATATGCTGATTTTGATACTCTGAAGAAAGCAGGGAGTGATTATGACTGGTTAAAGTTAAAAAACTTCAATGATAAAGGAATTACAAAGTATGAAGCAAAACCATATAAAGACAAATTTACGTCGCTTTCATTTGTACCTGTTCTCAGATTTGATACCTATAAAAGACAGAATCAGTTCAGTTTCTTTGAAGCAATAAAGCCGGGTGTGTATTTCTTTTCAAATGAAGTTTTAAACAGATTTTCGATATTCGGCGGAGCTTCTATCAATATAGAAGGAGAAAGAGATGTTTTTCTTCAGTTTGATTATGATAACGGATTTCCATTCTTCAAAGATTTTTTCACAAAAAAAGTGAAATTCAATCCTAAACTAAGTCTAGGCGGATATAATGTGACACGGGTTTCGCAAGGCAGTTTTATTGCAGGTCTTGATACAATAAATGTAGGAATAACCTATGACCTTCTTACTTTTGATTTCGGTATGGCATTCAATATAATTAATTTTAATCACAGAATGAATCTGGGTTATTCATATTCTAATTACTCCTATGATGTTGATCCTTTTGCAATTCCACAAAGCGGAATTTCCGTGAGGTCTTCGAGAGAAACATACTTCAAAGCCAGCGATTTTTCTTTACAGTATAATTATAACTTTACATATCCAAGCAAGAATTCTGATATAAATCCACTTGGAAGAAATATCGAATTACTTTTTGATTACGAATTAAGTGAAATAAATCCTTCTTTATCAGTAAATGATAACGGAACAATCTCTACTGATTATGAGCAACGGGATCTTTTTAAATTTTACGGTTACTGGTCTGAGGCTATTGGTTTGTTTAATAATAAGCATTCACTGACACTCAGATTATCGGGAGGTACAATATTCGGACCTCCGGTAGAAAGTTTTTATGATTTTTATGCAACCGGTCTTCCCGGAATGAAAGGTTATCCGTTTTATTCTCTGGGCGGAGGAAGGATGGCTGTGGCAAATCTGACTTACAGAATCCCTGTTTTTACCAAAATAGATACGAGAATATCACCTTTGTATTTGGATAAACTTTTCTTTTCAGTTTACGGTGATTATGGAAATGCATGGAGCGGAAATGCAACTAAACTAGATCAGTTCAAAACTGATATCGGGGCACAATTAAGACTTCAGGCATTCTCATTTTATGTATTTCCGACAAGTTTCTTTGTAGATGCAGCATACGGATTTGATGAATTTTCGAACGTTGTTCAGAATGAAAAGCTGACATACGGAAAAGAGTGGAATTTTTATCTGGGAATACTCTTTGGATTCGATTTATGATTGTAAGAGATATTTAAATTGATTATTTTGATCAGATAACAAATAAAATGTGCCCGTAGCTCAATCGGATAGAGCAACAGCCTTCTAAGCTGTAGGTTACTGGTTCGATTCCAGTCGGGCACACGAAAGAGTTAAAATTCAATGCGGCTTCAAATGCCGCATTTTTTTTTTAATATTAAAAATATTTATATGTCAAAAGTTGTAATTATTACAGGTGCATCAAAAGGAATCGGAAGATCCTGCGCAGAGTTATTTTTGAAAAAGAAATATATTGTCATTAATGCATCAAGGACGGATCCAAAACCTATCCAAAATAAAAATTACAATTTTATCAAAACTGATGTTTCTCTTGAAAAAGAAGTAAAGAATTTGTTTGATAAGGTTTTGAAAAAGTTTAAAAAAATTGATGTTCTGATCTGTAATGCCGGTTTCGGAAGATTCGGTAATCTTATCGATTCAAAAACCAGTGATTTTGATGAAATGTTTGCTGTTAATGTAAAAGGCTTATATCTTTGCAACAGATTTGCTTTGAAACCGATGACAGAAAAAAGATCTGGGACAATTATAAATATTTCTTCTATTGCAGGTAAGAACGGGATCGCAACTGCTTCAATTTACAGCGCTACCAAACACGCTGTAATCGGTCTTTCTTCATCTTTAATGGCTGAGGTCCGAAAAGATAATATAAGAGTTGTGACGATTAGCCCCGGCTCAGTTGATACAAATTTCTTTGATCATCCATGTGCAATTTTAAATTCGAGGAGAAATACTTTACTTTCTCCCATGGATATTGCAAAAGTGTGTCTGTTATCAGTCGAACTTCCTCAAAATGCTCTTATGAATGAAGTCGAGATCAGACCGCTTAATCCTCAAAAGTAGATAATGAGATTCATATTCATTTCAAAATTTTCTTTTCTAATTCTAATCTTTAAATTCCATTCAGTAATCGTTATATTTACCACAATTAAAATTATTTAATGAGTTTATTTTCCCTTTCAAAGATCCGATACAGAATATTAATATTAATATCTCTATTCATTCTTAATTCTGACCTGACAATTTCTCAAATAAAAGTTTTTGAAAGACCTACAAATATTGAACTGAAGAATACCGGTTTGTATTTCGAAAGTGAAACAAGAAAGAAAATTGATCTCAACGGTAACTGGCAGGTTTCTTTTAATGAAGGACTAAATTACAGTAAATTCATTATTCCGATGGCATATGATTTTGAAGGTCGTGTGATATTTAAAAGGAATTTTGAGATTCCTGAAGAAATTATTTCAACTTACAGTTTCATTTTTGTCTCGGAAGGAATTGAATATGAATCCGAAGTCAAGATCAACAATAATTTCATTTCAAATCATACAGGAGGAAATACACCTGTATTTATTCCGCTCACTGACGGTATAATCACCGCTGCAAATGAAATTGAAGTAAATGTGAACAACATGCTGGATTATAAAAATACGATTCCCCTTTCAGATCAGATAAATTATTCAAAAGTTTACGGCGGGATAAATAAGGATATTTATTTAATTGCTGTTCCAAAGCTTTTCATTTTAAAAAGCAGCATTAAATATAAAGTAGACAATCTTCTTACAATAAAATTAAGCAACACAGTTGATGTCAAATCTTCAAATCTTTTTAAATATATCGACACTTCGAAGTCAAAAGAATTTTCACTTCACACCAGAATTTTTAAAAAGTCAGACAGCAGTGTTTCATATTCCAGCGGAATGGTGAATTTTAATATTGGTGATAATAATTCACTGAAAGTTACAAACGACGTTTCAGTTACAAATCCTGTAATATGGACTCCTGAAACTCCCGAACTGTATGTTGTAAGAACGATCATTTCAATGGCTGACGGAAATGTGATCGATGAAATGAAATCTGAAACAGGATTCACAAACCTGACATTAAAAAACAATCAGATATTTCAAAGCGGTAAACAATTTATACTTAACGGCATAAATTATTATGAAGATCAGCCGAAATATGCATCCGCACTGGATTACACCGTAACTGAGAATGATCTGAAGAATATAAAGAATCTCGGATTTAACGCAGTCAGAGTCCCGGGTAAAAGTTCGCATCCTTATATAGTTAATTTATGCAACAGATTAGGGCTGTATCTTTTTCAGGAAATTCCATTCAATGAATTATCAGAAGATTATATTGAAAATGAAAAGTATATACGTTTAAATTTAAATTTAATAGCAGAAGTCATAGAGAGAGATTTTAATGCTCCGAGTATTCTTGCCTGGGGAATCGGAAATGATTTTGATGTTTCAAAAACTTCTTCGCTTGCTTATGTGAAATCGGCAAGAGCTTTGATAGATTCGCTTTCCCCGAAATTTAAATATTATACTACGAGAATAAATACAGAAGATATTTGTTCAGAGGAAGTGGATTTTATCGGATTGAATTTTTACGAAAACAATATTGAGAACATTAAAAACTCTGTCAGGAATGCTTCTGATAAATTTAAAACTTCTTCAGGAAGAAAAAATCCTAACGTGTTTGTTGCAGGATACGGATTAAATATTCAGAACATCAATTCAAAAGGATTCAGTGATATTCAGTCTCAGGAAGCGCAGATGAAATTTCTCAGCGAAGGATACCAGAGGTTTGCGCAAAGTATGTTCGGAACTTTCATTTCTTCTTATGCAGACTGGAACTCTTCCAATCCTCTTAACTATCCGCTTGATTCAAACCTGTCAATGAAAACCAACGGAATTTATACATTTAACAGAGAGCAGAAAAGATCGGCTGATTTCATAAAACGATTAATGTATAAAGAAGATCTTCCCAGAATTCAGGAAGGTAGTTCCGTAAAAGAATTTCCATATATATTCACCATCATAGGACTAATAGCGATAGTTATATTTGTTTATTTCATTAACCGGGATAAAAAATTCCGTTCGGGAGTTATTAGATGTTTGTACAAACCTACTTATTTCTACACACTTGTAAAAGATCAGATGATCATAACTACCGGTTATAATTTACTTTTGTCTTTTTCAATCTCAATCGGTATTGCATTATTCTTTTCATCATTATTATATTTTTACCGTGATAATAATTCATTTGACATGATCCTTGCAAAAATATTTACAAATGACACTACTAAAAAATCAGTAAGCAGTCTGATAAACAACAAGCTTTATCTGGTTTCATTATTCACCGTTGTAAATATTCTGCTGACCTTTCTAACCGCAGTATTTCTCTATATAATTTCTTTTTATACAAAGGGGAAATCATATTTCAAAAACATATACACTGTCTGCGTCTGGTCAACATTGCCGATGATCGTATTTTTATTTCTCGGAACAGTATTTTATAAACTTGCCGAGTCAAATACTTCATTTATAAGTTTATCCGTATGGTTATTTATAATTCTGTATTTTTTATATCTGAATAGAATTCTGATCGGAGCAAAATCTTTATTTGACATAAGAACGGGAAAAGTTTATTTGTATGGATTCATAATCATATTTCTTATTTTTGTATCAATATATTCTTACTTCCTCTTTTTTACGGGAGCAATTGAAACAATTGATCTGGTTTCAGTATTAACAAAATAAA
>DAIPYE010000080.1:0-13733 GCA_036782915.1 Bacteroidota bacterium
TTAGATGAAGGTGTTAAATTCTTCGAACAAAATTAATACATCAAATATCAATTTACAATTTACAATTGACAATTTACAATTGGCTTCTTATTCAAAACAATAAGCATATTTGAAAATGAGTAAAGAAGACATTATCTTTCAGTTGGAATTATTTTCTGTGAATTTCAATAAAAGGGTTTACAACATCAAAAAGAATTGTACTTCTTAAATTCTAAAACATATTAAAAAAGAGTCAGAACCTCTGATTTTACAGAATCAGCGGTCCTGACTTTAATATTTAAAATTAAGAAAATATTAATTAATACTTTAACATCGCTAATTTTATTATAAAATTATTTACTTAAGGAGAGACTACTACTACTCCTAAAGCAGCATTATTTTCTAAAATACTAATATCAGTTGCATCGACAAAATCATCTCCGGTTACATCAGATGATACATATCCCGAAAGTGAAACTCCGGCATCATTTTCAACCTGACTGAGGTCTCCACTATCTATTATATCATCCTTATTCACATCACCGCTGAATAAAGTATATCTGGTTCCTTTTAGACTCTGATTGTTACCATACGCCTGTGATGCTAAAGTTGTAAAATCGTAACTTAAAGAATTCCCTGTAAAACTGTTTCCTGTTGAGCTCCAGGTGTCAATTGAATTTCTGTGATCTACAACTATAAAATAGTTTGCTCCGTTAAGAGCATTGGGGAAATTGTAAATACCATTTCCGTTTGAATTTAAAACAGCTATTGATGAATCTACAATATCATAAGGGAAATTATTGTTTCTGAGATAAACTCTTGCAGTATCACTTATCATAGAATTGCTTCCTGAATCATAAAATCCTTCGATCAGTGAAGTCAGCTGAAGTATCCGTACATCAATTGTTGACAATTTGACAATAGAAAAGTTTCCCTGAGTTCCGGAAGTTCCTGTGTAACTGCCAGTCCAGCATGCGCTGTAAGATGTGCCGTATCCTGAAGTAGAAGTTGTTAATGCATCAACACTCCTTGATGTTCCTGTAAAACCCTGATGACGTATCTCAATCAATAAATTTCCTCCTGAATAATACCATGGAGTATTAAAAGTAATCTCTGTTCCGAATTCATTTGGCGTACTCCCGAAAGTGTATGAATTGGTTAAAATGTTCAATGGTCCGGATCTGACCTGTGTCCGGGGTCCAACAATATTTGAAGCAAAAGTCAGACTTCTGGCGCTTGGCTCTACACTGCCGCTTAGATAGATATCATAGTTAGAATAAGTTAAATCAGCGAGAGGCCAGTTAGCTGTTGCAGAAGCAGGGATTCTTAAAGATAATCCGGAAAGAATCTTACCTGCAAGATCAGTTATCTGACTCGCCTGAATTAGAAACTGATAAGTTCTTGGAGCATTTGCAAGCGGACCTAAAAAAGTACCGGTTCCTGCCGTACTTTCATAGGCATTTGGAATTATTTCTGAAGTTGGTGCTCCGTCGCTTTTGAGTTCTTCCGGAATTGCAAAAGCACTAACTGAAACAAAGTTAAATACAGAGATGAATAAAAATGTGAAAATGAATTTCATAATTCCTCCTTTTAGGATTTGATTTTTTAAAATTTCAGAGGGAAGTTATAAATGCAACCATCTGATATTATTTGCTGAAACTAATATACAATTTTAAAATTTCTGATTTATTATTGTTCAAAATTCAAAAATCACTTATTCATATTCCGAAAACTACGATGAACAATTTTACTTTGCTTAGTTCTCAAATATTTTTCCTAAAAAAAATTACAGAATTTAAAAAGTAATTACAACAAAATAATTTAATTGTTTATTGTGAATTCTCTTTCGTCTAAAATTTATGAAAAGCTATATTACAAATTCCATATAATTTCCAAATCAATTAATTAATAATTCTGCACAAATTTGTTGAAGTATTTTCAAAGTTAACAAAAAACTAAAGTCAAAATAATTTTTAATCTTAGACAGGAATTTGTGTTTTACTAGTAAGGTTTTTAAATCAATTTGCATTGTGATAGAAAATATAATAGTTTCAGTAACTTAATTAGATTATGAAAACAATTGAATCTTATTTGTGCAAATGCTTTATTTTTGAAATGGCGTTTAAAAATTTTGAAATTATTGATTTTTTGAAATTTTTAAAAACTACTGGTGCCACATTTATAAGATGTGGCACACTTAAGCATTTAAAATATAAATACAACAAAATAATTCAATTTTTCAATTTGAATTATCTAATTCATCTAAAATTTTTTTCACAAAAAGTTCTCGAAAGAAAAACCATTATGATTTTCACGGTGAACTTCTTTTATATTTTGATTAAATTGTCAAAACTAAAAATTTAAATGAAATTAGAAGATTTAACTGCAGAACAGCAGGAAAAAATATCAGAGTTTGGACTGAATACATGGTATGTGCTCGAACTGCTGGGAGAGTATAAAAAAAATCCCGATTCTGTCAGTGATAACTGGAAAGAATTATTCAAAGACATGAATTTAACTTCAAACGGAAATAAAAAAGTCATGTCTTCAGAAAAGCAAATCCCTGTAACCTTAGAAAACAATATAAACAAAACCTCTATTCAGAATTCTGTTTTTATGCCACTGCCTTCTGAAGGTGAGGAAGCGCAGGTTATCAGGGGAGTTGGAGCAAAGATAATTGACAATATGAACAGCAGCCTGACCGTTCCTACTGCTACGACATTCAGAATAATTCCCGTGAAAGTCCTTGAAGAGAACAGAAGGATCATTAATGAGTATCTAAAGAAAAAAGACGGCGGTAAAATTTCGTTCACTCATATTATCGGCTGGGCAATTGTAAAAGGACTGGAACTTGTTCCCGTTATGAATAATTCTTTCACTGTAATAAACGGTGAACCGAATATTGTAAGAAAAAAAGATGTTAATCTCGGACTTGCAATCGATCTTCAGAAAAAAGACGGCAGCCGTTCACTCATTGTCCCGAATATTAAAAAAGCAAATCTTCTTAACTTCAGACATTACTTTGAAGCATATAATGATATAATTAATCGTTCACGTAATAATAAAATAGAAGTATCGGATTTTCAGGGAACTACTATATCGCTTACTAACCCAGGAACTCTTGGAACTGTTGCTTCAACTCCAAGACTGATGATAGGGCAGGGAGCTATTATTGCAACAGGTTCGATCGATTATCCTGCAGAGTATCAGGCTGTAACAAATGAAGTCATTACGAATATTGGCTTAAGCAAGGTTATGAATATTACAAGTACTTATGATCACAGAATTATTCAGGGAGCGGAATCAGGATTATTCCTACAGAAATTAAGCGGCTTGCTTCGAGGTGAAGATAATTTTTATGAAAATATTTTTAATGATCTGGAAATTCCTCTAAGTCCGGTAAAATGGTTTGTTGATAAAAAGGAAGAAGAGTTCGGAAAGATAAACAACATTGAAGAAATTGAAAGACAGGCTAAAGCGATTCAGTTAATTAATATGTACAGAGTCCGCGGACATTTACTTGCGAATCTTGATCCATTGTATCTGAAAGTTAAACATTTCCCGGAACTGGATCCGGCAAACTACGGATTTACTGTCTGGGATTATGACCGTGATTTTATTACAGACGGACTGGCCGGGCTCAGGACTGCAACGCTCCGAAAAATTCTTGACATTCTTTATCAGACATACTGTGATAAGATTGGAGTCGAATTCAAACACATTCAGGATCCGGAAGAAAAGCAGTGGCTTCAGGATAAAATGGAGCCAAACAGGAATATTCCCCATTTCACAAACGAAGAAAAGAAACATATACTTTTTAAAATTTCCGAAGCGGAAAATTTTGAAAAATTCATTGATAAAAAATATATCGGACATAAAAGATTTTCACTAGAAGGTTCGGAAACGATAATAGCTTCGATTGATTATCTTTTGAAATGCGCTGCCGATGAAAATGTACACGAACTGGTTCTTGCTATGGCTCACAGGGGAAGATTGAATGTATTAGCAAACATAATCGGGAAATCTATGTCAGCCATATTTTCTGAATTCGAAGGCTACATTGATCCTAATTCTTCCCAGGGATCAGGTGATGTAAAATATCATCTCGGCGCATCAGGCGATTACCGTACATCTGATGATAAAGTAATTAAAGTTTCAGTTGCATCAAATCCGTCTCATCTTGAATTTGTAAATCCTGTTGTTGAAGGAATTGTCAGAGCAAAGCAAACACGTCTGGGAGATACAAAACGTGATGTTGTCATACCTGTTCTGATTCACGGTGATGCGGCAGTTGCAGGCGAGGGGATTGTAGCAGAAACATTTAATCTATCACAGCTTCACGGATACAGGACCGGAGGTACGATCCATATTATTATAAATAATCAGATAGGATTTACAACTTCGCCGATAGATGCAAGATCTACTTTTTATGCATCCGATGTTGCAAAAATGGTACAGGCACCGATCTTTCACGTTAACGGTGATGATCCGGAAGCAACAATGCTTGTAACTAAACTTGCTTTTGAGTACAGAATGAAATTCAATAAAGATGTTGTGATAGATGTTTTCGGATACAGAAGACTCGGGCACAATGAAGCTGACGAACCGGCTTTCACACAACCGATAATGTATAAGACTATCAGATCCCATCCGTCTGTAAAAGAAATTTATGAAAAAAAATTACTCAATGAAAAAGTAATTACGAAGGAAGAATTAGATTCAATGAATGAAAAGATCTTCAGTAAAATGAATGAAGGTCATGAGATAGTACAGAAATTTAAAACTGATATTCCTCTTGCTGTTACAAAAGAAGTTATCGAAGCAGCAGAATCTCATCCTGAAACCTATGTCCCGCTGGATAAATTAAATGAAATAGTAAGAGCAATTACTGAACTTCCAGATACATTCAGTCTTCATCCAAAACTCAGAAAGTTCATTGAGTCACGAAGAGAATTTCTTGATAAAGAAGTTGAAGTTGACTGGGCGTTCGGGGAAGCACTTGCATTCGGAAGTTTACTGCAGGAAGGAATTCCTGTGAGGCTCAGCGGACAGGACAGTTCTCGCGGAACATTCTCGCAAAGGCACATTGTTCTTACTGATTCTGAAAACGGAAATGAAATTATTCCATTGAACAATGTCGCGCCGGATAAAGCATTGATCGAGCCATTGGACAGTTTGCTTTCTGAAGCAGCCGTTCTGGGATTTGAATACGGATATTCCACTGCTGATCCTGCAACTCTTGTATTGTGGGAAGCGCAGTTCGGAGATTTTGTAAATGCAGGTCAGGTGATCATTGATAATTTTATTTCCTGTTCGGATACAAAGTGGGGTTTGCCGAATAATCTTGTTTTATTACTGCCTCATGCACAGGAAGGTCAGGGACCGGAGCATTCGAGCGCGCGTCTGGAAAGATTTCTGACACTTTGCGCTGAAGATAATATGATAATCTGCAATCCCACAAATTCGGAGCAGTATTTTCACTTACTGAGAAGGCAGACAAAACAAAAACATAAAAAGCCGCTTGTTATTCTTACTCCGAAAAGTTTACTCAGACTGCCTGAGGCTAAATCAGTAAAGGAAGAATTTACAAAAGGAAAATTCAATGAGATAATCGATGATGAAATAAAGGATAAATCAACTTTTAAAAGAATACTTATCACAAGCGGAAAAGTTTATTACGATCTGCTGAAGTATAAGAAAGAAAACAATATTAACGATACAGCAATTATCAGACTTGAACAATATTATCCTTATGAAGGAGAAATGATGAAAAAAATCCTGTCTGCGTATGAAAATGGAACAGAGGTTGTCTGGGTTCAGGAAGAGCCTGAAAATATGGGCGCATGGAATTTCCTCGCGCTTAGACTGAAAAGAGACCTGTCAGCCGGACAAAAATTGTATTCCGTTTGCAGGGAAGAAAGCGCAAGTCCTGCAGCAGGCTCTATGAGTATTTTTATTGAAACTCAGAAGGAATTAATGTTAAAAGCTTTTGGCACCGGAATGAAACCGGTTGATTAGATTCTGATATTTAAAAGATGTTTGAATATTTAAAATAAATATCTTTCAATTCTTTTTTTGCAGCTTCAATGTCATTCAAATGAATTTCCGCTACAGGAGTTTTGCCTTTGTCTGTATATTTCAGATCATAATAATCTGTGATCATTGTTTCACTGAACTCATAAACTTTTTTATTTTCAAGCATGATGAGCAGGTCATCAAATTTTTTTGAACTTAACTGTTGTTTGAAAAATGCTTGCTTGTCACTTAGAACTTTTATCATCGGTTCTATTCCTCTTAGATCTTCCCCGAAATAATCTCTGACAATTCTTTTTACCCTGTTTTCAAGTGAACAAATAATTCTAATAGTTTTTGCTCCTTTTAGCTTGTCGAAAATTATTTTCGGCATTTCGAAATATCCGATCCTTCTGCTTTCGCTTTCAATAAAATAATTTTGCTTATTGTCGTGAGTTTTCGAATTAAAGTAAATTTGTGAAAAAATATTGTTTTCAAACGCAGTCTGATTTTTAACAGGAGAATGATTCGTGATCTGATAAGGGATATGTCCCAGCAAACTCGAAAAGTGTTTTGCTGCATACTCAAGATCTATTACAGGAAGTTCATATGCAACAGATTGCAGTAGTTCACTTTTACCGCAGCCGGTAAGTCCGGAAAGTTCAAGCAGTTCACCCGGAAAAGTCTTCCATGAAAAAAAGTTGTTTACTTTCATCCTGTATGCTTTGTATCCACCGGAAAGAATTGAAACTTTGTAACCAATATCAGATATCATTTTTGAAAGATATGCGCTTCTGCCTCCGCCGCGCCAGCAGTTTACGATTATTTCTTTTTCCGAAGCACCGTTGTTTTCCAGAAATTTTTTTAAATCTTCTTTCTTGGGATCTGCATACTGCATTGCCAGCCAGAGGGCTGAAGTCTGTGAATAATTTTTATAAACCAGTCCGACATTATGTCTTTCGGTATTTGTTAAAACAGGAAAATTAACGGAAAAGGGGATAGCAGATTCTTCGAATTCTTTTTCTGAACGTGTATCAATCAGTAAAAGATCCTGTGATTTATTTTTTAATTTTAAAAGTAATTCATCAATATTCAGTTTCTGAATCGGATAGTTGCTCATTAAAGATTTTAATTCAGGCAGGTTGCTGACATCAATAGTCCGGATAAAATCGAAAAGTTCTTTTGGGGTATTGAATGATATCATGTTATTTTATTTCAATACAGAGTCACAGAGACAAAAAGAAGTAATTAATTAGAGACTTTTAAAAACACCGAATTGTCTTTTCCGCAATCTCTTGGCGGGAATCAAATTTTCAAAAATAATTTAAAAATGGAATCCCGACAGGTGCACTCGTGAATGACAAATTAAAAAAATTAGTTTTCCGGAAGTTTCTATACTTATACTGAAAAATCTCTCTGTGTCTCTGGAGGTTATGTTTTTAAAAATCAATTGTATTCAAACAAAACTGTTCCGGCAATTAAACTTTCTGATTCCTCAAATACTTCACCTACAATATTTGCATAAATATCACCGCCTTTATGCAGTTCAAGTAAAAGAAAATTGGCATTCTCTTCCGGAACAGAGATCAGTAAACCGCCTGATGTCTGAGGATCATAAAGCAAATGCTCTTTTACTTTATTTATTTCACCTTCTGATGCAACATATTCTTTTGTGTATTCACGGTTAGATTTATCACCACGGGTAAGTAAGTTTTCCTCAATTCCCCAGACTGCGCCTTCTAGAACAGGCAGTTCATTTACATAAAATTTCAAAACTACATTGCTTGCTTTAGCCATCTGCATTGAATGTCCGGCAAGTGCAAATCCCGTAATATCTGTGCAGGCATTAGCGCCGGCTTTTATCATACATTCCGAAGCATTTTTATTCAGTCGGGTCATTGAATGAATTAACTGATCAAAAAACTTATTTCCTTTTTCAAGATTTTGAAATTTGATTGCATTATTCAAAATTCCTGTGCCAAGTGCCTTGGTTAAAATTAATTTATCTCCGGGCTTTGCAGAATTATTTCCTTTAATATTTTCCGGATTAATTGTTCCTGTCACTGCAAGTCCGTAAACAATGTTAGTTATGTCAATAGAATGTCCGCCTATTATAACCGCTCCAGATTCATTTATTTTATCAGAACCTCCGCGTAGAATTTCTTTTAATATTCCGAGATCTTCCTTTTGAGGAAACGCAAGAATGTTCAATGCATTGATCGGAGTTCCTCCCATCGCATAAACATCGCTGAGCGCGTTTGCAGCAGCTATCTGTCCGAACAAATACGGATCATCAACGACAGGTGTGAAAAAATCTGTAGTTTGAATTAAAGCAAGTTCATCATTAATTTTATAAACTCCTGCATCATCTTTCCCTTCAAAACCTACAAGCACATTTTCATTTGTTTTCCAGTCGATACCTTTCAGAGCTTCGGAAAGAATATGCGGAAATATTTTGGCAGCGCAACCTGCTGATGTTACCATTTGCGTTAGTCTGACCTTCGTATCTGTCATAAATTTTTAAGGTTGAAAATAAATATTTAAAAATGATTCTTCTTTAGCATCAAAATAACCAATGGTCTGTCCCAGTTCATTACTTACTTCAATATCTTTTATTGTGAAATCTCTTTTTACCATACCTTCTTTTGAAAAATAGTCAAAATAAATTAACTCACTTACCGGAGTTTGGAAATTAAAGTACCATTGCTTCTGAATTTTTATGCAATAGTAATTACTCCCAAGAAGATTAATATTCTCATAATCTGAATATTTTTTTGTGATCTTGCCTCCTGTTTCATCTGTTATTATTACCCATTCCATACCTTTGAGGATCGGATATTTCAAAGTATTTACAGGCGGATCGTCCATTATCAAAACTGTATCACCCTGCTGAATATCCGTTGTTGATTTAAGATCATTTTTATATTCAGAAAATATTTCCCGTGATGAATTATAACTTTTGCCATTGAATGAAAATTTATATCTGCAGTCAGTTCTGTATGGTCCGAAGTTTGTGCCGTTTGAATAATGAGCAATTCTGATCAATCCTGTATCAGTTTGTTTGTATAACTCGTATGTTGCATGGGCATGACCGGTTTCAGAATGCGCGTTCCTTAATATCCGGCAGGTATCAATTCCGACCACCGTATCTCTCAAAAATATTGCTTCTCCGTATCCTGATAATGTATCACTTCCGTAAATATTTTTTATTGAATCAGGTCTGAAATTGTAAGCGAAGTTTCTTGTTCCATAATACCACGCTGTATTTATTTCATACGGATATGTAAAATTTCCATTTTCATATAACTGATTGTTAACGACAGAATCTTCATTACAGGAATAAAGTGTAATAGAAAAAAGAATAACTATAATATTAAAAATTAAAAATTTCATATTCAGAATTCTTATCGGGCAGGTAATATTTTTCCCGTAACTTCCCCAAATCCAACTTTGTATCCATCACCATTACACCATCCTGAAATTTTTAATTCGTCACCGTCTGCCAGAAATTTTCTGATCTCCTTATTTGGAAGTTCAATAGGTTTTTCACCGCGCCATGTCAGCTCCAGCAGACTTCCGTAAGAATCTTCAGCAGATCCGCTGATAGTACCGGAAGCTAGTAAATCACCCGGACGCATATTGCAACCAGTAACTGTATGATGAGCAAGCTGCTGACAAATGTCCCAGTATAAATTTTTAAAATTTGATCTGGAGATGACAAAGGATTCATCAAGCTTTTCTGTTTTTAAACTAACTTCAAGATTAATGTCATAAGACCAGTCACCTTTGCTTTGTAAATAGGGAAGTGGAAAAGGATCCTGATGAACTTTTTTTGATTTGAAAGGTTCAAGCGCTTCAAGTGTAACGATCCACGGAGATATTGATGTGGCAAAATTTTTCGCAAGGAAAGGACCGAGAGGAACATATTCCCATTTCTGAATATCTCTTGCGCTCCAGTCATTCACTAATACCATTCCGAAAATATGATCGTCAGCATTTTGAACAGGTATCGGCTCACCAAGATTATTTCCGGGTCCGATAAAGAATCCCATTTCAAGTTCAAAGTCCAGTAATTTAGTTGGACCAAAAGAGGGAATTTCGGCATCATCAGCTTTTGTCTGACCTTTTGGACGAATAATTTCCTGACCGCTGAGAATAACTGAGCTCGCCCTTCCGTGATAAGCAACCGGCAAATGCAGCCAGTTCGGCATCAAAGCATTCTCTTTTCCTCTGAACATAATCCCGACATTTGTAGCATGTTCTCTCGAAGAATAAAAATCAGTATAATCTCCGATTTGAGCCGGCATACACATTTCAGCGTTTTTCATTTCAATAAAACATTTCTTTCTCAGTTCATCATTGTCTCTTAAAAACGGATTGTCATCTTTTAAAATATTCTGTAGTACAGATCTGACTTCTTTCCAGACAGTTTTTTCAAGTGACATAAATAAATTTAGACTTCCCGATGAGAAAACATTTCTGTTTTCTTTAAAAATATTTTCAAAAATTCCAATCGATTCAAGCACAGACAGATCAAGTACATAATTTCCGATCGCTGTTCCTGCTCTTTGTATCTGATTTTCTTTTGTTTTAAAAATTCCGTAAGGCAGATTTTGAATAGGGAAATGTGAATTCGTTTCTGTTTTTATAAATGATCTTAAAATTTTATTTTCAGACATTAAGTGATTAAATAATTTATAGTTTTATAATTAAATCAAATTTAGTTTTTTCAAATCTGTAACAGGATCATCAAAACTGCAGCTTCCAAAAGATATCATCAGTTTGTTTCTTGCTTCCTTAATTTCATCAATATCAACTTTATAACCATTCCATTCAAACAAGTCATTATAGAATTTGAAATTCATAGGGTTTTCATCATTTAACATTTTTACAATTTCATAATGAGAAATATTATGTCTCATTGAAATAATTCCAGCTCCGAATACATTAATGAATCCGTGCATCATAACACCTATCTCTTTGTCAAAATGTCTGAACGGGTGATGCAGACCTGCGGTACATTTCATCGGAACAGAATTATCTAAACATTCTTTGATGGAATATGCAATAGTCTCTGATTCGGGAAATGAATCAATCGTAACCCCTCCGGTTCTTAATTTAAATCCGCAATTGTTTTCAGATATATTGTGAATGGAAATACTTTTTATAACATTCTTAATATTACTTTTCAGGTTCTTACCGGTAATACATTCAAAAAAAATAAAAACATTAAGACCTAATGCATTTCTAATTTCCATCGAAACATATTTAATAAGATCAGAGATCTTTTCAGAATTCCCTTCAAGAATTATTTCGTCCGGAATTTTCAATTCAAGAGTTTCAGTTAAAACAGAATTTTCAAATGATTTTAAAAATTCCGACCAGTAAATTAAATCTTCTTTGAAATTCAGATAAAAATCATCTGTTTTATCACTGCTCCTAGCCAGAACAGAAAGAGAAATTTCATTGCAATTTCCCTCATAACTTTTTATAATGCGCTCGAGTTCAGGCAAAAGAGCTGCAGGACAGATAAAACGTGAAAGAAATTCATTGTAAAAAGTACCTTTATAGATTAAATAATTATCAAATGCAATGTTCAAAGGAAGTTTTGCTGGAGGGAATAAACCGGCGTAATCAATGATTTTATGCATAAATGCATTTATAGTAATACTTTGAATCTTTGACATTATTGTAAAATGAGATTAGTTTATTCAAAATAATCATTATATTACTTTAATGAAATTTAAATATAAAAATTAAAGGATAAATATAAATTTGATATCTTACAATGTCTTAAGTGCAATTAAATTCAGATTAAATTGAAATAATCTTAACCAATCATCTAAAAAATAATTGTTTACATTTTTTAACTTTCTAAATTGAATTTGGAATTTTAATAAATTATTTTCACTAAAATGATTTAAGGTGTAGTGAATTTATAAGGCAATTATTTTAAATCAGAATAAACAATATTTATTGAATATTAAAGAAAATTTTATGAAGAAAAATTACAATTTACTATTAATACTGCTAATTAATCTAATCGTTGTTAGTTCTGCGTATTCCGCCACTTATTACGTAAATGTTTTAACAGGGAATAACAACAATAGTTCTGCATCTGCAAGAAATATTGATACTCCCTGGCAGACAGTACAATTTGCAATAAATAACAGTGCAGTTGCTGACGGAGATAATATTGTAGTCGCCTCCGGGATATACTCCGGATTCAATCTGACAAAGAGATTAAATATTATCGGTGCATGGAAAGGATCAAACTCTGCTGTTAATACAGTATTTAATTCTATTGTAACTTTAAGTGCAAACGGAGGAAGCCCGACACAAAGAATGGTTCTTAAAAATCTCAGAGTAGATGTTAATACAGGAGATGCGCTTGATATGAGAGCAAGTTATGTAACTCTTGAGAATGTGTTTGCAACAGCCACTACAACTCTCGGAATTGCCGGTTTAAGAATTAACAGCGCTAATCTTACCGACCTTTTAATTGAATCTTGTAATTTTAACGGATCCACATATGCAGGAATATATTTCCCGACTTTTGCAGGGTTAAACGGTTTTGTCATGAGAAATTCAACAGTTAATGATAATAAGTATTTCGGAATAGTTGCATTTCAGAATAACAACAATCCTACAATAATTGAAAATGTTGATATTTCTCATTGCGCCTTTATGAATAACAATCCCGGAAATCAGACTCAGGGTCATACAATATATTTTGAAAAACTTAGAAATTCTTTATTTCAGAATATCTCAGTTGTAATGCCTCAAATCAACAGCAGGATTGGTATTAATATTAATCTGCTTTCAAGACTGGATTATTCTAATATTGAAATCAGAAACTCAAGAATTTCCCGTACACAGAGAGGCAGCGGAATATGGATTCAGGCAAGAAATGATCTGTTTAATTCTCCGGCAGCTCTTGACAATGTTGTTTTAAGAGGACTTGCTTTTGATAATTGTGATACTAATATCGCTTTTAACAGACAAGTTACAAACATGGTTGTTGATAAATGCGATCTTAGTACATACCTAACATATGGTCTGGTAAACTTCACTGATCAGGGCGGTACGATCAATGCCAGCAATAATAAATGGAAGAACGGGGATGTTCCCGATACAACTGTAATTTCCGGCGGATTAATGCAAAATGGAAGTAATATCCTTTCGTTGATGCCATCTACAGTCGGAATTTTTGTGGGAATGGGGATAGTCGGAGCGGGTATTCCTCCCAATACTTTTGTTACAGGAAAATCACAGTTCTCTATATTTATGAGCAATAATGCAACTCTTGATGGATTCATAGCTAATATTGGTTTTGCATTTAATTTTGCAATTTCAACTGATCTTGTCAGGACTTCTCTGAATTTTATAAACTATGTTAATCCGATGCCGAACTCAATTGTGAATCAGGCAAATGTTAGTTTTCCGGATATTGCATCTGCTATTGCAGGAACTGCTGCAGGGGGAACTATCTGGAATATACCAAAAGGTTTAATTCCCGGAACTACTAATATTGACAGAGATCTTACTCTTATAAGTCCCGGATCAGGATTCTTTGACCAAAATGGAAGTCTTACAACTTTTCAGAATTTAACTGTAACAAACGCTACCTGGACTTTAGGAAGTGATTTTGCAGTTTCAGATAATCTTACGCCAAACAGAGTAATTATAGGTACAGACAATACATTAATGGTAAATGGTGCAATTACTCCCGGCGGAACAAT
>DAIPYE010000081.1:0-7974 GCA_036782915.1 Bacteroidota bacterium
CATCCTGCATTGGCAGATAAACTCCTGCCGAATCCACGAGATATATTATCGGTAATTTATTTTCAATAGAAATTTCCTGAGCGCGCAAATTCTTTTTACACGTGATAGGGAACCATGCTCCTGCTTTGACAGTGGCATCATTGGCAACTATCACACAATTTCTTCCATGAATTTTTCCGATCCCGAAAATTGTACCTGAAGACGGAGCACCTCCATGCTCTTCATACATACCATAAGCAGTATAAAGTCCAAGCTCCATGAAAAAAGAATCTTTGTCAATCAGTAAATTAATTCTTTCCCGGCAATGTAGTTTTTTATTTGAATGCAGCTTTTCAATGGCTTTCCTACCTCCTCCAATGATAATATTTTCACGGATTGAATTTAAATTACTAAGCAGATCTTTCTGATTTTTTTCTCTGGTATCAAATACTTTATCTTTTTTTAAAACGGATTTTAATTTAGACATTAATTATATGTTCTAAGTATTGAAATGTAATTTTTGAAAGGATTTTATATCAATAAAATGATTTTCGGATAATACTGAATTTTTTAAATTACTTATGCTATTACTTTTCTGCTGTTGCTGAGATATACAGGATCTTTTTTTTCAGTTATAACTTCTCTTGTAATTATGCAGTTTGAAATGTTTTCCTTGGAAGGAATCTTATACATAATATCAACCATAATATTTTCCAGAATTGATCTGAGAGCTCTTGCACCTGTTTTTCTGATCAGGGCAAGCTCAACAACAGCTTCAAGTGCATCTTCAGTAAATTCAAGATCTACACCTTCCATCCTGAATAATTTCTGGTATTGTTTTGTGATTGCGTTTTTTGGTTCTGTGAGAATTGAAAGCATAGTTTTTTTATCAAGTGAAGTCAGACTGGTTATTATCGGAAGTCTGCCAATTAATTCAGGAATTAAGCCGTAATGTATCAGATCATCAGGTTCAACACTTGTCATAATTGTATCAACATCAATTTCATCTTTTGAATACAACTGCGATCCGAATCCCATAGAACTTTTAGCAATTCTTTTTTCAACTATCTTATCAAGTCCGTCAAAAGCTCCACCGCAAATAAAAAGTATATTCTTAGTATTAATATTTATAAGCGCCTGTTCAGGATGCTTTCTTCCGCCTTTTGGAGGTACACCGGCTATTGTACCTTCAAGAAGTTTTAATAAAGCCTGCTGAACTCCTTCACCTGAAACATCTCTTGTTATAGATGTGCTGTCGCTTTTTCTTGATATTTTATCAATTTCATCAAGGTAAATTATTCCTCTTTCGGCTTTATTCAGATCGAAATTTGCGCTCTGCAGCAAATGAACAAGTATTGATTCTACATCATCTCCCACATATCCAGCTTCGGTAAGAGTGGTGGCATCAGCAATAGCAAACGGAACATCCAGTAATTTTGCCAGAGTTTGTGCAAGAAAAGTCTTACCTGTTCCTGTAGGTCCGATCAATAAAATATTACTCTTTTCTATTTCTACATCGTCAATGTAATTAAAATCATTTGAATCTATTCTTTTATAATGGTTATAAACAGCTACTGCCAGTGATTTTTTGGCTCTGTCCTGACCGATTACAAATTCATCTAAAAACTTCTTTATTGTGTGAGGAACAAGATTTGATCTTACTTTATTTATTGATTTGGTTGAACTGAAGAGTGTATTTTTTTTAATGATCTGCATTGCATTACTTACACATATCTCACAGATAAAAACATCTTTTCCGCTTTGGTCTGCGGGACCCTTTATCATATTTGTTACTTTGTCTGCATTTCTCCCGCAAAATGAACATCTGGCAGTGTTATTTTTTGAACCTGATTTTGAATTCATAATTTTAAAAAGAATTTATTTAATTAAGGAAATTAAATTTAATCAAATAAATTAAAATGCTAAAAAGGAATAAAATTTGAAATAAATAGTGCGCGATAAGGGAGTCGAACCCCCACGGGTCACCCCGCTAGATCCTAAGTCTAGTGCGTCTGCCAGTTCCGCCAATCGCGCTTGAAAAATTCATTTGCAAAAATAATTAAAAGATATTCCAATACCAATTGAAATTTTTGTAAAATGCCATAAATAAGGAATTGTAAAATTTAAAATTTCATAGGTTGTATAAAAATATTATTTGTTTTATCTTGTAAGCACTTATTTTATTTAAAACTCACACATTTATTAACTAAAAAAAAGGATTCAAAAATGAAAAAACAATTAATGCATTTCTCAGTTTTATTCCTGTTAGTATTATTTGCTAACAGCAATCTGTTTTCTCAAATCAATGAAGGATTTGAAGGCGCTACATTTCCGCCAACCGGATGGACAAATCCTAGTGTTGTTATTGGTGACGGAGATTTCTTTCAAACAAATTCTTCTCCGAGAACAGGTATATATTGCGCAGCTTCAGCTTACACAACTGCTGGTGCCGATAATTACCTGATAACTCCACAGTTTACCCCTATTTCAAATGATTCCATTATATTTTATTTCAGTCAGCAGTTCACCGCAGTTTATGATGATTCACTGGAAATAAGAGTATCAACTACAGGAAATTTGCCAGCTAATTTCACAACAAGATTAAGAGTTTATAAGGATGGTGTAGATTATCCTCTACCCAGTCTAACTTATTTAAGAGTTGCAATTAGTCTTAATGCATATACAGGTGTCCCTATATATATTGCTTTCAGACATGCAGATCTTGATGGTGAAAATATCAGAATTGACGATGTCAGCACAAAAAGTTTAACTCCAAATGTTAAACCAACCGCAAATGTCAGCCCCACAGGAAGTATAGTTATCAATTCACCGACAATTGCTCCAAAAGCTACTTTTCAAAATGTTGGCGGAGGTGTAAGTGGCAGTTTTAATGTAACTTATAAAATTAGTCCGGGAGGTTATTCAAGTACCAAATCTACTTCTTTAAACATTGGAGAAAGTAAAACAATAACATTTGACAGTACATTTGTTCCAAATGTATTAGGTACTGACACTGTAACTATTTATTGTTCTGCAGCTACTGATCCAATAAAAACAGATGATACTTTAAAAACAACTTTTACAATAATCGGAGATCCTAATTACGGAAGCGGAACAGGAACTGTGTCTTTTGCTAACTCAATCGCAACAGGTGCTCCTTCTATGCCGGAAGTTTGCTGGCCTGATTATTCCGGCGGTACTAATTTATGTCTGGACGGAACAAACAATGACCCGGGTGTTTTCACGGGTAGTCTTGATGACGGTTACTGGAGAATTGGAAACATACTTCCAGCTGGTTATCATATAAGATTGAATGGTGTAAATTATGATTCCATCTTTCCCGGTACTAATGGACTTATTGGATTAACAAACAATTCAACTTTAACTGATTTCTCACCCGGTGTTTTACCTGATGCAGGACAGACTGTTGCATTGTATCCTTTTTGGAAAGATCTGCATTTTGTAGCGCTTCAGGGGAACACATATATCAAATACATGATCAGAGGAACAAAATTATATGTTTTCTATCTGGCAGCTACATACAATTCAGGACTTTTAAGTTTAGACAGAGTTTTCTTTGGTGCAACTATCGAATTGGTAAATGGCTCAATTGATTCAAAAATTTCATATCAATACGGAGATCAGTCAAAAGGTACTTCTGCATCATTTGTCACAGCAGTAAACAACAATACTTTAGCTGATCATGTGATCGGATTACAAAGCGGCGCATCTTTTTATGCAGCTTACAGACAAAGAGTTACTACACTTACAAAATTCGGACCAATATTCTCAACACCAGCAGGCGGTGAATTAGCAGTAGCTTTTGGGCCAAATGCAGGTGATTTCGGAGATAAAAAATGTAATACTTTGACAGTCACACTTAGCCTTCAAAAATGTCCTTCTGATACAATTACAGTTTCAATTTATGATGCTTCTTCATGCAGTTTAATAGATACCAAGAAAGCATATTTTACAGGATCAGGTAGTTTTGCACTTGATTTCGCCGGAACTGAAGATTCGCCTACAAGTTATTACATAAAGGTTCAGCAAAAGAATTCTCTTGCAATGTGGAGTAATTCTTTCTCATTCTCAGGCGGATCTGCAAGTTATGATTTTACAAGCGGACAATTCCAGGAATTAAGCGGAAATCAAACATTTAATGGTTCAGATTGGTGTATGATTTCAGGTGATGTGAATCAAGACGGTGCAATAGATGCTTCTGACTTATCATATATTGAAAATGATACAGAATGCGGAATTCCCGGATGTGTAAGCGGTTATCCGACTGATTTAAGCTGTGATGATTTTGTTGATGCAGGAGATTTAGCAAGTGTAGAAAATAATCAGGGATTCTTCGAAGGACCGCCATGTTCACCTGCACCTTCTGATAATGCAAGAATCAAAAGTACAGAAGATCGTCAGATATTTTTACCTGAAGTGGATAAATCACCTGACATGAATGTAAAACCAAATGGAAAAATAAACAGAAATAATAAATAATAATTTAATATAATATCACAATAGTGACATCAGATATTATTTAAAAGCATGACTAAAAAGAGCCGGATTAATTCCGGCTCTTTCTTTATTAAGTCAGATTTTTAAATCGTTTATTGAATTTGTTTAAATCGATTATATGAATAAATGAGTTGAATAAACTCAATACGATACTTAATTTACACCTCGAAATTCGAATTAAACTTTATTTATTTTCCTCGTTAAATAAATTATATTCAACACTTGTTTTAACATCAAATAAAATTAAAGGTAGTTTAGATATTTGCCGAAATGGCGGAACTGGTAGACGCACTGGACTCAAAATCCAGCGAGGCTCAAACCTCGTAAGGGTTCGACTCCCTTTTTCGGCACAATATATTGAAACTGGTAAATTCGAATTTTCAAAATTGTTTAACTTTTAAAATTAGTAAGAAAGGAGATAATTATATGTGCGGTATTGTAGGGTATATAGGAAAAAGAGATTCACTTGTGATCTTAATGGATGGATTGAAAAGACTTGAATACAGAGGATATGATTCTGCGGGAGTAGCTATAATAAATGATGCAGATGAAATTAATTATTTTAAAAAAGCGGGAAAAGTAAAGGACATAGAAGAGCATTTTAATACAAATGTTTTAAAGGGGAGTGTGGGAATTGGTCATACTAGATGGGCTACTCACGGTGAACCAAATGATAATAATGCTCATCCACATTTTGATATGAACAAAAATATTACCGTTGTTCATAATGGTATTATTGAAAATTATAAAACACTTAAGAAGAGATTAACTAATGAAGGCTTTACTTTTTCAACCGATACTGATACTGAAGTTCTTGCAAATCTGATAGAATATCATTATAAAATTAAAAACAGTTTTGAGATTGCAACAAGATTAGCGCTTTCTGAAGTTGAAGGTACTTATGGAATTGCGTGTCTTTGTAAAGATGAACCGGATAAGGTAATCATTGCTAGGATGGGAAGTCCTTTGATGTTTGGACTGGGTAAAGATGAAATAATTGTTTCCTCAGATGCAGCTGCAATTATAAATCATACCAAGAATGTAATTTATCTTGAAGACGGCGAAATGGCTATATTAAGGAAAGACGGATTTCAGATCAAAACAATTCAAGATGAAGATATATTCCGTGAAGTTCAGCAAATAGAATTCGATCTTGAAGAAATAGAAAAAGGCGGTTTTGAACATTTTATGCTGAAGGAAATATGTGAACAGCCGGATGCAATACAGAATACATACCGAGGCAGAATGAATTTTGAAACAGGAGTTGTAAAGCTCGGAGGTCTGGACAGCGTCGCAGAAAAACTCGTAAATGCAAAAAGAATTATTATAACCGGGTGCGGAACAGCATGGCATGCGGGACTGGTAGGTGAATATATGCTTGAACAATATTGCAGAATTCCGACGGAAGTAGAATATGCATCTGAGTTCAGATACAGAAATCCTATTATAAATAAAGATGATGTTGTGATTCTTATCAGTCAGAGCGGTGAAACTGCCGATACCCGCGCTGCAATGAAAGAAGCTCAGAAACTCGGAGCTACCACTATCGGAATTGTAAATGTTGTCGGAAGTACTATTGCAAGGGAAGTTGATTGCGGTACTTATATTCATGCCGGACCTGAGATCGGAGTAGCTTCAACGAAAGCTTTTACCTGTCAGCTTATGTCGCTTGCGCTGATCACATTAATGATTGCAAAAAGCAAGGGTACACTTTCTGATGAACAGCTAATTGAAATTGCTTCTGAACTGAATTCTCTTCCCGATAAAATTCATAAAATAATTGACAAGAGAAATGATTATAAATTCATTGCAGATGAATTTAAAGATTCAAAGAATTTTCTGTATCTCGGAAGAGGTTTTAATTTTCCTGTAGCACTTGAAGGAGCTCTGAAACTTAAAGAAATATCATACATTCATGCCGAAGGATATCCTGCAGCTGAAATGAAACACGGACCGATTGCTCTTATTGATGAAAATATGCCTGTGGTTTTTATTGCTCCTAAAGATTCAACTTATGATAAAATAATTTCCAATATTGAAGAAATAAAAGCGAGAAGAGGAAAAATAATTACGATTGCCAATGAAAATGACGAAGAGATCAGTAATTATTCCGATTATGTTCTGAGAGTTCCCAAAACAATTCCGATATTTGCGCCGATACTAAACAGTATTCCTTTGCAATTCTTATCTTATTATATAGCTACTGCAAGAAACTGTAATGTGGATCAGCCAAGGAATCTTGCAAAAAGTGTTACTGTGGAATAAAGTTAATCAGGAATTTCATACTAAAAATCCCTGCGATCAATATCGGCAGGGATTTTGTTTTTTAAATAAAATCTCAAAATCAAAAAATCTAAAATTAATTCAAGGTCTTATCACTTCATGAAAATCAATACAGTTGTTTTCCACAATGCTCAGGTCACTTGCATCTGTAATTTCATCCCCATTAAGATCAGCAGCAATTCGTCCTTCAAAAGTTAATACAACTTTATTTTCCACTTCCGAAATATCGCCGGCATCTATAGCATCATCCTTATTTACATCACCGCTGTAAAGGCAAAATTCAGATCCTTTTTGTTTTAAATTACTTCCAAATGCCTGTGAAGCAGCAGTAGTAAAATCATAATTCAGGCTGCCGGAAATAAAACTGACTACACCAGAAGACCAGACATCAAGTGAATTTCTGTGATTTAGAATAATATAATATCCGGTATTTTTCTGAGCTTCCGGAAAAAAGAACTGTCCATTTCCTGAACTGTCAATCTCTGATAAAGATGAATCAATAATATTATATGGCGAATTAGAATTTCTTAAATATACTTTCAGACTGTCTGAAACCATTAATCCGATTGTTAAATTATAAAATCCTTCAATAAAAGCTTTCAGATTAAGAGATTTGTTTTGTGAATATTTTAAAGTTGTAAAATCCAGTCCGCCTTCGAGACCTTTGCTGGTACCGGTTACAAACACATTTCCCTGAATATCTGTTTTGACGGAAAAAGCTTTATCCGAATCATTATCAATATAATTATATTTTTCTATCCACTTCTGTACACCGGAATTACTATATTTTATGGTGCAGTAATTTAAACCAGTGCCGGCATCTTCACAACTGCCTGTTGTGTAAACATTTCCGGCCGCATCTACTGCAGTGGATGATGCTTTATCAGATCTTCCTGAAGAACCGTTATATTCTGAAACCCAGATCTGTGATCCGGATGAATTGTACTTTATTGTTGTATAATCATCGTTTGTATTAATATTTCTGGAACTGCCGGTAATAAAAATATTCCCTTGTACATCTGACACAAGAGAAACTGCTTCATCATCTCCCACATCTGTCCCGCTGTAAATAGAATACCATTGCTGAACTCCGGATTGATTGTATTTAACAGTTAACATATCAAATCCGGAATTCCTGTAATCAGAATTTCTGTTAATTAATTTTTCTGATGCAAAGCCTGAATTACTTTTTCC
>DAIPYE010000081.1:7984-13626 GCA_036782915.1 Bacteroidota bacterium
ATTACCGAGTTTCCTATATCTGAATTATTTCCCGGACTGTTAAATCTTGACACCCATTGAAGTATTCCTGATGAATTGTATTTAATTGTAGCAATGTCATCCATCGTTCCTATACCAAAGCTTTTACCTGTAAGAATTACACTGCCTGAAGATTCGAGAAACATTGAAGTTATCAGATCATCAGAATTTCCGGGTCCGTTATATTCAGAAACCCATTGCTGAACTCCAAGAGAATTATACTTAAAAAGGACATAATCTTTCCCGGAGCCTGCTCCTTCTCTATAACCTGAAACATAAACATTACCGGAATTATCTGATAAAACGCTTACACCAAAATCATCTCCGCTACCTGTCCCATTATATCTTGCCACCCATAACTCACTGCCGTTTGAATTATACTTGATCGTTGCAATGTCTTTCCCTCCGGAAATTCCCTGACTGCTTCCTGTTACATAAATATTTCCGTTGTTATCAACTGCAATAGCATTAGGTTTGTCAGCTCCGCTGATATTATCATATCTCGAAACCCATAATGGAGCTCCGGCTGAATTATATTTAACCGTCGCATAATCATAATCGGATACATTGTCAAAACTGAGACCAGTTACATATGTATTTCCGGAATTGTCAATTGCCATAGCTATAGATTCATCAATGCCGGTTCCGGCTCCGTCATACCTGGTTTCCCAGATAACATCACTGTTGGTGTTTAGTTTTAAGGTCAGATAATCCGTAGCTCCGCAAAACGGATTAAAAAAATAACTGTAACTGCTTGCAATTATGTATAAATATCCGGATTTCAGTTCCATTTGAACTGGTATATCATCAAGCTGACCGGGACCGTCATATAATTTTGACCACTGCAATGTTCCTGAAGAATTGTATTTTAAAGTTACTATATCACTTGTTCCGTCTGTAAATTTTATATTCTGTCCCGTTACATAAACATTATTTAATGAATCCGTTTTAACATCGTATGCTTTGTCAAAATAATTTTCAGCGCCGTTAAAAGTTCGTATCCACTGACTTACTCCGTTTGAATCATATTTAATTGTCAGATAATCCTGAAATGAGTTAATGGTATTTGTGTAACCTGTAACCAGCACATTTCCATTCAGATCAACTGTCAGTGAAACGGGAACATCATCACCGTTGCCGGGTGAAATGTATTTTACCGACCATTTCAGATCGCCGTCAAAATTGTATTTTACTGTGACAAAATCAAATCCTCCCGATCCTGTACTTTTACCGCAAAGATAAATATTATTCTTTGAATCTGATTTCAAATTAGTTACCTCATCCCAGTTATTGTTAATGTCATTATATTTCTTTGTCCATATCAATGAACCTGAAGGACTGTATCTTAGAGTTACAAAATCAGAAGAAGTCGATGCAGAATAGCTTGAACCGCAGACTATAATGTCCCCGTTAGATGCAACTGAAATCTTTTTTAAATAATCATCTGAGCTGGAACTACCATTCCATCTCTGAACCCACTGCTGAATTCCTGCAGAATTGTATTTTACTAAAACAAAATCATAGCCGGTGCCTGCACCTGCGCTGAATCCGCCTGCGTATAAATTTCCTGCATTATCCATATCCATGCTGATTGAAATATCAGATGAATTTGCAGTTCCGTTATACTCCTGAAACCATTGCTGCACACCGTTTTGATTATATTTTATAAGAACAAAATTAAAATCCTGAAGTGAATTATAAGTATTTCCCAGAGTATAAACATTTCCGGAAGCATCAACCTTTACATCGGTACCGCTTTCATTTTGATTTCCCGGTCCGTTAAAAATTGATATCCATTCTCTTATACCTGATGAATTGAATTTCACGGTACTTATATCAGAATAGCCGCCGCCTACTATGGTTGTTCCGGTAACATAAGTATTTCCTGTCGGATCCAGAGTAAATCTTGCAGCTTCATCAGTACTTGCCTGAGGACCGGTATATCTGTGTTTCCATTGCTCTGTCACCTGCGAAAAAATATCCTGTGAAAAGACTAATGTAAAAATAAATATTACCGAAAAATTTGTATTGAATTTTTTCATAATACTGATATTTAAGTTATGAAATTTGGAAGTATCTTGGATTAATCTAAATTAACTAATATGTAATTTCATTCAAATATCAAAAACAGGAAAAATTCTTTATTTCAATCTTTACTTAACATTCGTCTAAATCGCTTAAGCAAATTTATTGAATAGAAATAGAAATTAAATTAATATTTGTTTATTTTATAAATAAAATATTGCGAAAAACCATTATAATATTGTTTCTGATGAGAGTCAGTGTAGTATTTTCTCAGCTTCCTGATTTTAATACTTATCTGATAAGGCAATTAAATACTCATCAAAGTTATTCAGGAATCTGGGGATATGTTGCTCCGGATGGAAGGGAGTATGCTATTCTCGGATGCTATTCAGTAACATCGTTTGTTGATATTACCGATTCATCAAATATCAGAGAAGTTGATACAGTTTCCGGTGTCGGAAGTTTATGGAGAGAAATTAAAACTTATTCACATTATGCTTATGTTGTTTCGGAAGGAACGAACAGTAAACTTCAGATAATTGATCTTCAGTATCTGCCGGATTCAGTCAGCCTTGTAAATACATGGAATTTCAGCGGATACACACAGACACATTCTATTTCACAGTACGATCATTATTTATATTTAAGCGGAAGTAATGCGCCGAATAACGGTATTCAGATCGTTGATATTTTAAACCCGGTATTGCCTGTCAGACGGGGAAGCAATAATGTCAGATATGTTCATGAATGCCGTGTAACTGATGATACTGTCTGGGCTTGCAATGTTTTGAATCAAAAAGTGACAATCTTAAATGCCGTAGATAAAGACAATCCGGTTGAAATTAGAAATTTTAATACTCTCCAGTCAGCTCCGCACAACTGCGCCATAACAAATGATAAAAAATATTTGTATGTAACTCATGAAAATAATAATCCGGGTAAACTTGAGATATGGAATATTGAGGATATTAACAATATTACCTACGTGAGAAACTGGCAGCCGACAGGAATATTGACATCAGTAATTCATAATATCGAAATATATGATTCAATTGCTATCGCTGCTCATTATTCAGCAGGTGTCAGATTCATGAATATTTCAGATCCTTCAAATCCAGTTGAAATTGCATGGTATGATACAAGACCTGTAGATAATTCCAATGTATTTAACGGTTGCTGGGGTGTTTATAAATTTCCATCAGGAAAAATAATTGCCTCTGATGTGACCAATGGTCTGTTTGTTATAAAAACCACTTTCTTAACGAATACCAAAATTGAAAATAATTATGCTCCTCATGAGTTTTCTGTAAGTCAGAATTATCCGAATCCATTTAATCCTTTGACAAAAATAAATTATTTAAATCCTGTTGACGGAAATATAAAGATATCAATCTATGATATTCATGGAAGGTTGGTTGAAATACTTGAAGACGGATTTAAATATGCCGGAAATTATGTAAATGAATTTAACTCTGCCGATCTTGCCAGCGGTATTTATTTTTGTAAACTTGAATTTAATTCCGCCGGAAGGGAATATGTAAAAGTTTTGAAAATGTCTTTATTGAAGTAAAATTACATAACAGTCTTAAAACTGAAATCCCCTTTATTCTTTCCCGACCTGAACAATTGTTATACTCAGCTCTTCAATAAATGCTGATATTCTTTTGTTTATCATTTCAATTTCATCCTGATTCCAGATATTTTCGTCCGGTGAAAGATTCTTTTTCTTCAGTTGTGAAACTAATCTCATATCATCAGAAATAATTGTTAAAAGATTCTCTTTTATTTCAATCGATTTTGACCAGTTTTTTACGGGTTCAGATTTTATTATTTCATCCTTTAAATTGCTTATTTTCTTTTCAAAAATGTCCAGGTCTTTGTCATAGGTTACTGCATTTGAAAACTCCTTTAAAACTGCAGAATAATTGCTGTATCTATACAGAAATTCTAATTTTCTCCTCTGATCTCCCTGGCTGATCTCATTACAATTAACATTAAAGAACATAGCATAACCAGCATATATTAAAAGAGTTAACCGATATAATTTAAAAGTTTCCATAGTCTAATTTTGGTTTTGCATTAATTTTAAAAGATTCTGTCTTGAAATAATTTTTATCATCTGAATATTGATATTTTAAATAACCTGTAAGACCGATCATGGCAGCATTATCTGTAGAATATTGAAATTCCGGAAAATCTATTGTGAATCCTGAATTTATCAATGAATTAAACCTTGCCTGAAGAAATGAATTTGCAGAAACTCCTCCTGAGACAGAAATATGCTTAACATTATAATTCTTTGAAGCCAGAAGAGTTTTTTCAAATAAAGTATTCACTACTGATTTTTGAAATGAAGCGCTGATGTTGTTTATAAGATCCGCATTTTTGTTGTTTTGAAAGTCAATATTTTTCAGGTAATAAAGTACGGAAGTTTTAATTCCGGAAAATGAAAAATCGTATTCTTTGTTTTTAAGATTTGCCTGCGGGAATTTGTAAAAATCTTCATTTCCGGATTTTGCATTTCTGTCAATTTCAGGTCCGCCCGGATATCCGCAACCGAGAAGTTTGGCCACTTTGTCAAATGCCTCTCCGGCAGCATCATCAACTGTTCTGCCAAGAACTTTATGCCTGAAAAAATCTTCTACCAGTATCAAAAGTGTATGTCCGCCAGAAACAATTAATGCAATGAAAGGAAAAACGGGACTCTTCTTATTTAAAAAATTAGAATAAAGATGTCCGTAAATGTGATTTACAGGAACAAAAGGGACATTCAGACTCATAGCAAGAGATTTCCCGAAATTCAGACCGACAAGTAAAGCTCCGATCAGTCCGGGTTCAGAAGTAGCGGATACAATTCCGATCTCAGATCTGCTGATTCCGGCTTTTTCCAGTGCAGTTTCAGTGATCTCTATTATCTTATTAAGATGTTCCCGGGAAGCAGCTTCCGGGACAACTCCGCCGTATTCTGAATGAAAATGCTGGGATGAGATTATATTTGAAAGGACTTTTTCATCATTTAAAACAGCAACTGATGTTTCATCACATGATGTTTCAATGGCAAGTGTTATCATTATAAACTAAATAAATTTTAAACTTTATTAAATTTAAAGCTATTATATTTCACTACTGACTTTTATAAATTCAAATATATTGATTTAACACATTAATAAGCATAAATTACTTACATGAAATTTACCAATAATAACAGATTAAAATTTTTTATAATACTCTTAATTTCTTTCCTTTATTCCGGAATTTCAACTTCTCAGGTAAAACTACTTATTCCGATGGAGCAGGATCAGGCTGATCATTTAAAAGCATATGGCATTGCATACCGTCAGCTTCTTGTCGGAAAGGAACTTGACTGGCTTTTAAATTACAGAGGCGGTTCGTTTATGTTCAATTTTACTTCACGGCTGGAAAATGAATGTAAAGAGAAAGGTGTTTCCTATGAGCTTCTCAACGGAACACAGACTGCGCAGATTTATGCCGATGTAAAAGATGAAAAAAATAATATGGATGTTGTAAGGCTTGAGAAAGTTGCGAAGATCGGTGTTTATGTTCCGCCAAACGCTCTTCCATGGGATGATGCAGTTCAG
>DAIPYE010000082.1:0-3027 GCA_036782915.1 Bacteroidota bacterium
AAATCAAAAATTTAAAATCAGTTTCAGTCTTTCCAGAATCCCATTTCACCGAATTTCTTTATCCTGTTATCAAGTAATTTATCACTCTTTATTTTACTTACAATATCAATTTCTTCCAGCAAAGCTTTTTTCAATCTGTCTGCCGCTTCCTGATGATTCCGGTGTGCTCCGCCGACCGGCTCATCAATTATCCTGTCGATAATTTTAAATTTAAGCATATCCTTCGAAGTAAGTTTTAATGCGTCAGCCGCCTGCTCTTTGAAATCCCAGCTCCTCCATAATATAGATGAACATGATTCCGGTGAAATTACTGAATACCAGCAGTACTGAAGCATTAAAACCCTGTCTCCAATTCCGATTCCCAGAGCTCCTCCTGATGCGCCTTCACCAATTACTGCAACGATTATCGGAACTTTCAGCTTTGACATTTCAAATAAATTTCTGGCAATCGCTTCCGCCTGTCCTCTCTCTTCAGCTTCTATTCCGGGAAATGCTCCCGGAGTATCTATTAATGTTATTACAGGTTTGTTAAATTTCTCTGCCAGTTTCATTAATCTTAGAGCTTTTCTGTAACCTTCGGGATTTGGCATACCGAAATTTCTGTAGATATTGGATTTCGTGTCCCTTCCTTTTTGCTGACCAATGATCATTACAGATTTACCGCCCAGATTTGCAAATCCTCCTACTATTGCTTTGTCATCACCAAAATGCCTGTCACCATGCAGTTCGGTAAAATTTTCTGTCATCAGATAAATATAATCCAATGTATAAGGTCTTTCAGGATGACGTGCCAGCTGTACGATCTGCCATGGAGTAAGTTTTTCAAAAATATCTTTTCTTAAGCTGTTCACTTTAGTTTCAAGTTTATTTATTTCAGTTGAAATGTCCAGTCTGTCAGACATTTTTCTCATCTCTTCGATCTTCTGTTCTAAATCGAGAATAGGTTTTTCAAAGTCTAAAAAATTCTGGATAGCCATTAATTTAATTTTGTATTTTTAAATAACGAAATAAAAGTTTTCAGAAGTATTTCAATGTCCAGTACTAAAGTCTGATTCTTGGCATAAAACAAATTGAAATTTTCTATTTCATCTTCATTTATTCCGGCATAATTATAAAGCTGTATAAGTCCGGTTAAACCCTTTTTGCCGGTGAAACTTTTATTTTCTGTTTCCAGCCATACCGGGTATCCGACAAAACTGTATTCACCTTTTAATATTGAGGGAATTAAAAACAGTTTACTTAGTTTAGAAGAAAATTTTACTTTAAATACGTTCCTCATTAATAAGATTACGGGATATACGGTCAGTAAAAGTATAAATGAAAGTATTATATCAAAGATTCTTTTTAAAAATATATTTAATTTATTATTAATATTATATTCAATTTCAATTAAATTGATCTCATCAATGCTCCTTGAATTTAACTTTGACAGTATTAATTCTTTTCCGGACGGAAATATTTTAAACTTCACATTTCTGTTTCTGAAATCCCAGATGAGATTCAGTATATCCTGATTGGTAAAATAATTTCCCGTAAAAACCACTTCATCAATTTTTCTTATCTGAATTATTTCCTCTAGTTCTGAAATACTTCCTTTTGAAGCTATATCTTCAAAATGCAGCAGGTTATATTTTGAGTTAAGCTTGTCTTCAATATTCTGACCTGTCTTTTCAATTCCCACTATCAGTAAATTTACTTTATTCAGCAATATATTCTTTGAAACAAAAAACAAATATGATCTGAATACCGATCTCCACAATATAAGAAATATCAGGGCAAAAACAGTGGATGACAATATCACTCCTCTTGAGAATGCATATTCTTTAAAAAAGTATGTGATAGAAGAGTTTATAAAAAAGCCCACCAGTATTGCATTAAATGTCTTCTTTATTGACAGATAATTTTTTCTTGTGTACAAACCTAATATCAGTAACAGCAGAAACCATACAAACACATATACAGATATTATCAGCATATATTCCTTATTCGGAAAAACATCAAATCTTAATTTGACAGATAACAGAAAAGATATATAAAGGAAAATAATGTCTGTAACCGGGTAAAGCAGAAAACTGAAAAATCTTTTGAAATATGAAAAACTTAATCTTGCATATATTCCGGTTTGTAATAATAAAGAAAGCATTCTTGATGTTCCCGTGAAATTTTTTCTGACAAATATTTTCATCGCTCCGTAAAAATTATTTACATACGAGAGATTCGTCTTTCTTGTGCTTTCTCCCTTGAAATGTATAGTTGTTACTTCCGGGTAATAAAATATTTTATAACCGCTTTTCTTGATCCTGAAACAGAGATCAATATCTTCTCCGTACATAAAATAATCTTCGTCAAATAATCCAGTCTTGTCAAACACTTTTCCGGGAATGAACATAAACGCTCCGCAGATGGAATCCACTTCACAGGTTTTATTCTCATCGAGATAAGTCAGATTGTATTTGCCGAATATTTTATTTTTAGGGAATAATTTTGACAATCCCAGAATTCTCGGGATCGCAACAGATGGCGTGGGGAAACTTCTTCTGCAGGCTGAATCTAGTTTTCCGTCTGCAAGAATTAACTTTGATGTAACTGCGCCTGCTTCTTTATTTTCTTCAGTAAATTTGATCAGCTTTTCAAATGTACCTTCCTCAAGCAAAGTGTCAGGGTTCAGTATTAGTAAATATTTTCCGGCAGCTTTTCTAATGGCAATGTTGTTTGCTTTTGAAAAACCGATATTCTTATTGTTGTTTATTATTTTTACTTCAGGGTATTTACCGGAGATGTGCTCGGAGCTGCCGTCTATTGAATTATTATCTACAAAAAATATTTCAATGTTGAAATTATTTTCATTGGCTTTATAAATGGATGCAATACAATTATCTACAAGATCTTTAACATTATAATTAACTATTACTACTGATACATCAACCATTTAAACATTTATAATTTCCCGAAAATTGATTTGAGTTTTAATTTCCAAACCATAAAATATGCTTCATAAACTACTTTTCTTGACATCTTGGATTCACC
>DAIPYE010000082.1:3037-13578 GCA_036782915.1 Bacteroidota bacterium
TCTTCTGTCAATAAACAATATCGGCACCTCGAATATTTTAAATCCTTTTTTGTAAAATTTAAATTTCATTTCTATCTGAAATGAATAACCGTTGGATCTGACTTCATCCAGATTGATCTCTTTCAAAGTACTCACTCTGTAACACATAAATCCTGCCGTAGTATCCATGACTTTTAAACCTGTTACCATTCTTGTATATACACTTGCCATATAACTCATGATCAGTCTTCTCAGAGGCCAGTTCAGAACTGAAATTCCGTTTATATATCTTGACCCAATTACCAGATCATACCCTTCAAGTAATTTTTCAATGAATATATTCAGATATTTCGGGTCATGAGAAAAATCAGCATCCATTTCAAATACAAAATCATAATTATTCTTTATAGCATATTTGAAGCCGGCAAGATAAGCAGTTCCTAGTCCTGATTTTTTTTCTCTCTTTAAAATATTTACTCTTTTATCATTAAGATTTTCCACAAGCTTTGCAGTTCCGTCAGGTGAATTATCGTCAACTACAAGTATATTGTAATCATTTTCCGCAGTACTGTTCAAAAGCACTTCCGGAATGATTTTCAATATATTATCTGCTTCATTATATGTCGGGATAATAACTAATATTTTGTTCATGCTTAATGACCTTTCATTAGAAAGATAACTATAATTGTATTTATCATTATTTTGAAATCAAGTTTTAAGCTCATATTTTCAATGTAATAAAAATCATACTGAAGTTTGGTCTTTACATCTTCCAGCGATGAATCGTATTTATGTTTGATCTGCGCCCAGCCGGATATTCCGGGCTTTACAGTCAGTCTTTTGTAATAATAAGGGATCTCGTTTTTAAGCTGCTCTACAAAAAACGGTCTCTCCGGTCTCGGACCGATCAGACTCATTTCATTCTTTAATACGTTTATCATCTGTGGGATTTCGTCTATATATGTTTTACGGATCAATCTTCCCGCTCTTGTAATTCTCGGATCATTTTCTCCTGCCCATTCCGGACCGTACTCTTCTGCAAAGGCTGTCATCGATCTGAATTTATACATCATGAATTCTTTTCCCCTTCTGCCGACTCTCTGCTGCTTGTAAAAAACAGGACCTTTTGAATCTAATTTAATTGCAATCGAGATCAGGATTAATAACGGAGATAAAATCAGTAATGTTACAGATGATATCAAAACATCAATGATCCTTTTTGTTAACTTCCCTGCAGGACTCATTATGTCAGGCATTACTTCGATCAGCGGTACACCGTATATCTGATTTGTCTTTGCCATTCCGCTGACTATCTCATACATATCCGGCAATATTTTCATGCTCACTTTTTCTTCAGAACAGTATTTTAATATATCAATCAGTTTTTCCTTTTCATTTACTTCAAGTGCTATAAGTATTTCTGAAATTTCTTTGTCTTTAATTAATACTGGCAAATCAATTAAATGACCAATTGAATTTTCATTTTTCAATTCGTTTAATGACACAAAACCGATCATTCTGTATCCAAGCTGAGGAAATTTTTCTATTAATTTGTCAAGTTCTATTGCTTTAGCCCCGTTTCCAATGATAAGTGTATTTCTGAGCCCGATGCCTTTTTCAAGAAGATTTCTCTGAACACTTCTGATAATTATCCTTCCGCTGCTTACGGAAATTACCATTAGTATCCAGTATATTACAATAAGGAATCTTGAAATTATCGGAGCATTATTCATGTAATCGTCTATGAAAATTAGAAAGAACAATATAAAACAACCCATTGTAACTGCTTTGAATACTGATGCAAACTCGTCAAATCTGGATCTTGCAAACCAATGCTGATACAAACCGGCAAATGAAAATATTATTAGCCAGTATAAATAAATTACTATCAAAGGTAATAAATATGCCGGGGGATTTGCATATACTATCCAGCCTGTATCTACTCTTATGTAATAATAAATTGTCCACGCCAGATTTGCAAATATCAGATCCGATAAAAATAAAAAAAATTTTTCCTTTTTTTTTGACAAAGTTTTTATAGAAAATTATAACTACCTGAAACTTTTTTTTAAAGCTTTAAAATAATAAAAGAGACTATTCTTTCTTTTGAGAATGGAAAAATTAATGTCAATCAATCATAATAAATTTTTAACAACTTGCAATTCAGGATATTCAATTAAATAATCTCTGTAAGAAGAAAAGCTGAAATCATTCAATAATTTTGAAAATCTCTTTTCTGTTTTCTCAAGATTATGATAATGCCTGAACCTGTATTTAAATTTTACTTTTTTTAAACGAGGTTGCACCGGATCAAATTCCCACGGATGTATATAAAAATTGTAATACCCATTTTCGGAAATAATCTTTTCCATTCCTTTTTTGAAAATACTGTATGGCATAAACCTGAACATTGCACCTCCGGCCCAGGGTATATTTCTGTTAAAAAATTTCAAGGTTGATAATTGCAATTCACATATATTATTTTTAAATCTGAAGGACTTTGAACAATTGATTTTATTATTCCCAATTTTGTTATACTTTTTTATAAAATCTGAATCCATAAGACTTGAATCATAACTGAAACCAAGTTCATTCAAAATCCTGATCAGCCCTGTCGAAATTGAAAAGTTCGGAGCTCTGTATCCGTAAATTTTATCACCAACAATTTTTTCTAAAATTTTTTTAGCCTTATTTATATCAATGTATAATTCTTTTTCATCCATCTGATTTGAACTCAAATGAGAATACCCGTGACAGGCTATTTCATGTCCATCATTACTTATCTTTTTTATAAGCTCGGGAAATTTTTCGGCAATCCACCCAACTACAAAAAAAGTTGCTTTGATATTTTTTTCCTTTAACAATGAAAGTATCAATTCTGTATTTCTTTCAATTCTTGATTCTCTTGAATTCCATGTTTCAATTTTAATTACGTTTTTCAAATTTTCAACCTGAAACCAGTCTTCTACATCAATGCCTAATAATAATTTCATTTGAAGATCTTTCAAAGAGAATGAACTCTATATTGTTTTATTCCTGAAAAATTAATTGCATGTTCTTTTCTTTTCTGATCTTTAAAACTTATATCCCGCAGATGAGGCATCATTATAAAACATTTTAACTGTATCGAGAGATAACTCTTCCAGATCCTTATTCAGCATACTCAGTTTTTTAATTATATCGTTTGTGACCGTCACAATATCACATCCGCATTCATCTGCCTGAATTATATTTAAAAGCTCTCTTGAGCTTGCCCACAGTAATTCTGCATTTGAGTTTTGTCTTACAATCTCAAGTGATCTTTTCATATACGGAATTGGGTTTCTACCTGTATCTGCGATCCTGCCGGCAAAAACTGATATGATACATTTTGTATCCTTATAAACTGCATTCATTACATTTTCCACCTGCTCAGTAGTAAGTATAGCTGTTACATTTAATTTAAATCCGTCTGATGTCAGTCTTTCAATTAATTTAAATGAATCTTCTCCCTTTGTATTTGTTACGGGTATTTTTATGTAAACATTTTCACCCCAGCTTCCGATCAATCTTGCCTGCTTCTCCATGGATTCAAAATCATCTGAAAAAACTTCAAAAGATATCGGCATATCTGTTATAACAGACAAAACATCCTTTGCAAATGAAACATAGTCCGTAACTCCGTCCTTCTTCATCAATGTAGGATTAGTGGTGAATCCGCTCACAATTCCTTCACCGTAAACCTTCTTCATTTCAGTTACATTTGCGCCGTCTGCAAAAATTTTTATTTTCAGATCTTTATGGCTTTTTATCATAATACGCCGGGATTAATTTTTTATTTTTTAATTTAGTTTTGCTGATGATTTAAAATTATTTCTGCCGCTCTGAAAAGATCAGCTGCTTTGTGATCAGGATCGGATTTCCCTCTGTAATTTTCTGAATCCGGGTTTTCTATCAAAATGGTTTTTAAACCGGATGCTTTCCCGCATTCAATGTCTGTATCCCTGTCACCTATAAACCATGACTTACCGGAATCAATATTGTATTCATTAATCGCTTTAAATACAAAAAATGGTTTAGGCTTTCTGCATTCACAGTTCAGAGTATATTCTTTTACAATTCCCTCCGGATGATGATAGCAGTAATAATATTCCGTGAAAAAAATTTCCTCTCTTTTAAGTATCTCCTGCAATTTATCATGAACAATTTTCAGATTTTCAATCTTTGTTTTTCCTTTTGCATGATCGGGTTGATTTGAAACCAGAAATAATCTGTAATCATTTTCAGAAAATAATTTCAATGCTTCTGTAACTCCGTCATACAAATTCAGATCACCTGCTTTAAACGGAGGTTCGAATTCATTCGTGATTTCATTGAATATCATTTTATTTATGACTCCGTCCCTGTCAAGAAAAATTGCTTTGTTCAATTATCTAACCGACTCCCATTTCATTTCATTTGATTTCACGGAAGGATGAGTTTCTATCAAATGCCAGATCGTTGCCTGAAACGCTTCCGAATGCGGCGTTATAGTTTCGGGATTCACTGTCGGAATTATTACACAGGCATCCGCAACTTCAGCAGTATAGCCGCCGTCCTTTCCTACAATTCCAATGACCGATGCATTTACTTCCTTGCTGTATTTCAATGCATTGACAATATTAACACTGATGTTTTTTTCTTTATTACCGCCGCCGACTGAAAATATAAAAACGCAGTCATTTGAATTTAATTTACTTCCTTTAAGCCAGTTCACAAATGTTGTTTCCCATCCGTCATCATTTACCCTTGCTGTCAACTCAGACACATTATCAGTCGGAGCGTAACTTTCAATGCCTGCGATCTTTCTGAAATCATTCACTGCATGCGATGCATTTCCGGCACTTCCGCCGACTCCAAGCATGAATAATCTTCCACCGTTATTCTTAACCTTCAGTATCACTTCTATCATTTTTCCGATCTGAGCTTTGTCAATTTTACTTGTGATCTCAGTTACTTCTTCAAGATATTTATCCGTATAATTTTTTTCTGCCATACTTTAACGTTTATATTATTTATTATTTGACAAATAATTTTCTGTTTCCTTCAGCCCGGTAAATGAACCAATTTCATAAAATCTTTCTTTTACTTCAAATCCAGCTAAGTCATTCTTTTTAAGTAAATTCCTGTAAACTTCTTCCAGATCAAAAACTTCTCTTTCCTCAAAATCCTCAAATGCTTTCCTGGTCAATATCCCAAGTCCGTAATCAATATATTGTAGTTTTTCATTTTTACTTTTCTTGTCATAGTCCTGAATTTTACCGTCACTGAATTCTATATTACTTTTGTCCCATTTTCCTTCATTCTTCAGAACAGTCATCAGTCCCTGTTTCTTATTTTTCTGATAATATTCATTTATGATTTCAAAGTCAGTATTCAAAAATGAATCGCCGTACATTACAAAAAATTCATCGCTTAACATTCCCAGACACTGCTTAATTGCGCCGCCGGTTCCAAGTAATTTTTCCCCGTCAAATGAATATTTAACTTCTGTTCCAAACCTGCTCCCGTCTTCAACAAATTCCTGAATTTTTTCACCGAGATATCCGGCGCATACCACAACTTTTTCAATTCCTTTATTCTTTAACAACTCCAGTTGGATCTGTATGAACGGTTTACCCGCAACTTCAATCAAAGACTTCGGAATTGTCTCTGTAACAGGTTTTAATCTGGTCGCTAATCCTCCGGCTAATAAAACTAATTCTCTTATCATTCTCTAACTAAACAGAATTAATTATAAAATCCGTTTTTAACTCCCTCATGCTCGAATGCAAACCAGGTAGGATGCAAATCAAGCTTCTTCATTGCAGACACAAGCTTTGACTTATCTTTCGGACAATACAGCAAAAGAAATCCGCCGCCGCCTGCTCCGATCACCTTACCCCCGATCGCTCCGTTATTCCTTGCCAGTTCATAAGCTTCATCAATATTTGCATCAGTGATCTTATCCGACAACCCTTTTTTGATCAGCCAGTGCTCATGCAAAAGTTCACCGAATTCATCAATTTTATTTTTCTCCAAAATTTTCTTTGTATATAATCCGATCTCTTTTATTTTATGAAGTCTGTTAAGAACATCAGAATTATTATCATTTGTCTTTTTATTTTGAACTTTCAGTATATCGCCTGCAGATCTTTTTTTATTAAGATAAAATAAAAAAATATTGCTTTGTAATTCCATTAGTGAACCTTCTGAAATATTCACCGGCTCAACATTCACACTGCCGTCTTTATTAAATGTATATGCGTTGAATCCTCCAAAAGCAGCGGCATACTGATCCTGTTTTCCGATCGGTTCTTTCAGAATATTTATTTCAATATTGCAGGCGCATTCGGCAAGCTCTGCAAGTGTTTTATGATTTCTTTTATATGAAAATAATGCGCTTAATAATGCAACCGTAAATGTGGACGAAGTTCCGAGACCGCAGTTTGAAGGAACATCAGCAATTGAAACTATCTCAACCTGTTTTTTTACATCAGCAAATCTCAGTGTTTCTCTGAATATCCTGTGTTTAATTTCCTTTATATTGTTTATTATTTCAGTTTCAGAGTAAGATAATCTTATTGATAGTTCAAATCTCTTATTCAGCATTATGTGAACATATTTATTAATACTTGCTGCCAGCAAAAATCCGCCGTGTTTTTCATAATAGGAAGGCAGGTCAGTTCCTCCGCCTCCCATTGAAATTCTTACAGGTGCTCTTGATAATATCATTTTTTATTCTCCTCAGTCCATCCGAATTTATTATTCATTGCATCTTCATAAATCGATTGAAGTGAAAGTGTAATTGCTTCCGCAGTTGAATAATGATTTTCCCAACCGATTTCTCTGATCTTATCTGAATTCAGTCTCACTACAGGCACATCTCCTTTCCATCCCCTGTTACCTCCGGAGAAAATAAATTTCACATTATCCGGATCAAGGTTCATAACTTTTAAAGACAGATCAGCGATCTCCTTCACAGAAATAAAATCTTTTGTCGAAACATTATAGTAAGAAAAATTTTTCAAATGATTTTTTTCAATTGTTCTGATCGCATTGACAATATCTGAAACGTAAATATAAGATTTGCTCTGAGTTCCGTCGCCAAGTATATCAAGTGATGAACTATTTTTCAATAATTTTTTTATGAAATCATAGCCGACCCCGTGAGTCTGATTCGGACCGACTACATTTGCAAATCTGAAAGCCGCAGCATTCATATCAAACATATAACAGTAAGAACAGATAAGCGCTTCGCAAGAAAGTTTGCTTGCTCCGTAAGTAGAGATCGGTATCATAGGAGAATGATCTTCCGCAGTTTCGGTTGTACCAGTGTCACCGTATACACCACTTCCTGAAGCATAAATTAAATTCTTTACCTCTGTGATCCGCATTGCTTCCAGCACATTATTTGTAAGAAAAGTCCCTTCCCAGAAATCTATATCCGGCTGTGTCATAGCTTTTGAAATATCAGGATTTGAAGCAAAATGATAAACCACATCAAATCCTTTTACAGATTCAGTAAGTTTATCAAGATCCCTGATCTCAGCTTTTATAATTTCAATTTTATCCTTTATACTTTCAAGATGCCACAATTTTCCGGAGGAAAAATTGTCATATATCCTGATTACAGCATCTGGCTCATCTGAAAGAATTTTTTTACATAAATGACTTCCTATAAATCCCGCACCGCCGACTATAAAATATTTTTTCAATTATCAGAAATTTTTTCTTTTAAAATAATACATGAATGACTGTAAATGTTTTTTTATGGATACAGGCAAAAATGAATATGAATACTGCAGGTAATTGAGAAGATAAGCTTTTTTGAAATTTGGATAATCCTTACCGTGCATTTTTACAACATCTACAACAGTTCTTGAATTTTCTCTCTGCTCAATAAAAGATTTATTCTGTCCTGCTGTCATGTATGTTATGAAATATTCTTTGAAATTATATAATTTTCCCACCTTACCCATTCTCAGCCAAAGCTCCATATCTTCTACATGTTTCATGGTTTTATAACCGCCGAGTTTCATTGCTGTATCTTTCCGGAACATTACAGTTGCATGAGTAAAAGGATTTGAAAACAAAGCAAAACTTCTGATTTCCTCATCAGTTTCCTTTTTCAGATATTTAAAAAGTTCATCGCCTTTTTCATCAACAAGTATTACGCCACCACCGACCACTACATATTCCGGATTTTCATCAAGAAATTCAACCTGCATTTTAAGTTTATCTTTATGACACCAGTAATCATCATCATCAATTCTGGCAATATATTCGCCTTTTGAATTTCTCAGCCCGATATTCAGATATTCAGAAATCCCTTTTCCTTCAATTTTCGGGATCCGCATGTAATTAACCCGCTGTTCCTTAGCCGAAAGTTCTCTCATTCTGGATTCTGTTTCATCAGTTGAAGCATCATCCACAATCAATAACTCCCATTCATTGAAACTCTGGGCAAAAACACTTTCAATTGACTTCTCAAGCATTTTTACCCTGTTATAAGTCGGAATTATAATACTTACTTTCGGAATAATAGTATCTTTGTTATCCATAAAAAGTAAAGTATTGATAAAATAAGGTATTTTAAAGTTAGAAAAGGAGGGAATTTATTTTTTTTTAGTTTTTTCTCAACACAATCATACAGGACTTAATACTTAATTCTTCAAAATTGTAATTTTCTCTGTAAAATTCATCCAATTCAGTATTTTTCAACGATGAAATTTCAGAATCGTCCGGAAAATCAGGTTTTTCATCTATTATTTCAAATCCTGTATCAAGAATTATTTTTACATAATCCTTATGTCGCAGTCTGTTCTGATACATAATTGAAGGATTTAACTTATTCCACTGATTTTCTGAGTATTGCAGATAATTATAAACAGAAACTGAATTGTCAAAAAAAGAATAATGATCTCTGTAATCTATTGCATTTGACATAATCCCCCCGGGTTTTAATATTCTGAGACATTCCTTTAAAATATCCGGTAAATGTATTTCCGGTATGTGCTCCATTGTAGCATTGGAAAGTATAAAATCAATAGAATTGCTTTCTATTCCGGTTTTCCTCGCATCAAGCGGTGCAAGATAATTTATTTTAAAATTCTTTCTAAGAATTTCCCTGTAATTTTTCCTGTTAACAAGTGGAATTTCTTTTAAAATATCAGCTCTGCTGCCAAATTTATCCTTATAACTAAAAAGACGTTTTATTGAATCATTGATTAAATCGGGAAACACAAGTTCACGGATGTCAATACATGTCAGAGATTCAAACCCAAGTAAACTGACTCCCATGGGAATAACCATATCATATCCGGAACCGAATTCATAATACTTACAATTTTCAATATCTTTTTCATTTCCGTATTTTCTAAAGTTATCCACATGATTTATTACTGTGTCAACTTTAACGGAAAAATCCTGATCATTTATAGGTAAAGTATGAGTAATGTGTTTCTGAAAAAAATAGTTAATTCTTTCACCCTGCGGAATTGATGAAAAAAAGTTTTGCAGATAAGCTTTGTATTTAAACTTCAAAAATATAAATTAATTTTTACTTCAATTAGTTTATTCTAGCTGGTATGCTTTTATGTAATCTATTTCCATAACATAAGGAAAACCGCTGTTATCCACTGGTTTTCCGTCCCAGTCTTTAACGGCTACATTTGCGATCATATAAAGAGGTGAATCGGGAATTCCCTCTGTAGCTTTAAAAACTGTCTTGCCGTTTAGTTTCCAGACCATCTTGTTTGGATAACTTTCAAACGTCCAGGTCATCCATTTATTTGCGTAATCTCCGGTTAATTCTTTTGATTTCATAAAGTAATATGGGTCCTTTGTATTGTCTTTTTGAGGATTTAAATAATCTGTTCCCCAGTGCTGAGTACAGGAAATCTTGTTTTTTTCTTTTCCAAAATATTCAAAAATGTCAATTTCAGGTAATGTCGGTCTTTTAAGTGGGACCAAATAAAATGCAGGCCAGCATCCCCTATTAAAAGGAAATCTTACTTTCATCTCCCACTTCCCGTATTGCTGCATAAATCCTTTGGATGAGCAAATCATCCCAGATGTATATTGAAATTGTTTTTCGCTTTCAACATCCTTACCGTAATATGATTCTTCCTTTACAATCAGTTTACAAATTCCGTTTTCAACTGTTACGTTGTTATCTTTATAAAATTGAAGTTCTTTATTAGACCAAATTGTCCTGTTACCATTATCATGCATTGTAATCCATTTAGATCCGTCAAAAGAATCAAAATTATCTTCAAATACAACTTTCCATTTTTTTCCGCATTGTGCAGCAGATCTTAAATCGGATGTTGTTACTCCGTAAAAAGAAACTAATAAAACTAATACTGCAAGAAATAAAATTTTTTTCATAAATGATTTTACTTTTAATAGATTTAAAAAATTGTTTTTAAAATAACTAATTTAATCTTAAAATTATACAGATACTAAAGACTTTCAAACTTCACAGATCAGTGTTGTCCAAAATATATTTTGATTTTAAATAAAAGTTAAAATTTGTAACGTAAAATTGAATTTTTTGTAAT
>DAIPYE010000083.1:0-13393 GCA_036782915.1 Bacteroidota bacterium
AATTTAAAACATCTCTATTTAAAAATAACATTATTTCTTTTTTTAGCAATAACACTAAAATAAAAAAACTTATGCCAACAGATAAAGAATAAGAAATAATTAATCCCAAATTTAAATAGTCCATATAGGCCAAAGTAATATTTAAGAATATAATTATCAATGGTTGTAAAAAATTTAAAAACGATTGTGCTTTATATTTTTCATTTTTAATTATAAAAGACTCGAATTTATTCCGGAAAAAATAATTACTAAAGGTATTAGAATAATAAAATTTGTACTCTCTTTAAAGAACAAGACATCTATTTTAAATAAAAATAATAAAATAAAAGCAAAAAAGCAAAATACACCATATATAATTGATAGTAATCCACCCAAAATTGTAGTTTGGAAAGATTCTTTCATATTTTTTCCTATTAGAATTGCATATTCATATTTGCCTGTAGAAAAAATTCCAAGAATTACAACACTTGATGTCAGTCTTGTTCTCGAAGGATATTATAATCCTTCTACAAATAAAATGTTTGCAAAAGATACTGTAAGATTACATATTCGGGAGAAAACATTTCCTTACTCAATTGTTGATTCGTCAATCGCTGTTATAGATACGTTTAGTTCTCAGTGTAACTTTGTATTGAGCAAGGTAGATTCCGGTTCATACTATATTGTTATGAAGCACAGAAACAGTCTGGAAACATGGAGTAAGTCCGGTGGTGATTTAATAAGACCGACAATCTATAAATCATATTCCTTTTCCCATCTGATTACACAGGCATTCGGAAGTAATCAGAAACAGGTTGATAATGCGCCGAACAAGTATGCATTTTTTGGCGGTGATATTAATCAGGACGGAACAATAGATGCTTCAGATTTAAGCTGGGTGGAAAATGACGCAAGCGTTTCGGCGGGAGGATATATACAATCTGATGTGACCGGAGATGATTTTACAGATGGCGGTGATGTTTCAATTGTAGAAAATAATGTCGGATATTCAGTTGTAACACCGTAAAATATAAAATTTTATTTATAAATTTTATATTAGCAGGTTTGTTTCTTTCAGGCTGTTAAATTGTGTACAAAAGGTTTGAAACTATTTTGAACAGTGTATGCCGGAGTTTCTGTTTGAGAAATTTTTATATTTGAATGTAAATTATCGATTTGAAAAATTTTTAATCTTTCATCCCGATCACTCCAAACATTCTTCCGGAAATTATACCGTCTCTTCTGTATGAATGAAGCAATTCTTTTTCATTGAAAGTGCATAGATCCGAAACTTCGATGTTAACTTTTTTTAATCCGGACTTTAAAAGCTGATTGTAGTTATCTTTTTTCAGATCAAGATAATACTTTCCGTTCTTTTCAAATCTGACATCTTTATCAAACAGGATCCCCACTTCTTCTCCGACCTCATAATTTTCCCGGGAAATTCCGGGACCGATGTATGCAATAAGTTTTGATGTGTCAATTATAAATTCACTTTTTAATTTTTCTATGGTTTTTGTGAGAATTTTATCAAATGTTCCTTTCCATCCCGAATGGATACCCGCTACAATTTTTTTTTCCGGCTCATATAAAAATACAGGTATGCAGTCAGCAACACTCACGGCAAGAAAATTATCATTTTTATCTGTGAATATCGCATCGCAGGGGTCAAAAAATTGAGGATGATCGGAATAATTTATAACAGATGAATGGATCTGCTTTTGAAATGTTACCATTTCTTTCTGAATGCCCAGTTCATTAAAAAATATTTCTCTGTTCTTTTCAACATTTTTAATATCATCGCCGACTGAAGCGCCGAGATTCATACAATACGGTTCAGGTGACACTCCGCCTGCCTTTGTGCTGAATCCGAAAACAAGTTCAGGATACTTTTTAAAGAGTCCGGAATAAATTACTTTAGTTTTTTCCAAATGCGAATTAAAAAATTAAGTTGAATTAAAATATCTTAAGTAAACTACTTTATAAATTAATATACAATAACCACAAATTCACAGATTATATTTGTTTTTGCTAGAAAAAGTCATACATAGTTGGATCATAACAGAATACTATTATAAAAAAAAAGAATCCATCTTTAAAAAAAGACGGATCCTTTTTATTTTGAAAATATTATATTTATTGCCTTGCCATAGCAATGCGAACAGCATCTTCAGGTGAAACAAGATGATCAGAATTAACAGCATCCTCTGCAATTGCTATCTGTACACCTTTAACTTTACCATTGAATTCATTATTCTGCGGACCGTAATCCTGTGACACAGGAGCTCCTGAATCAAGACCGACATCACATCCATCATCTGCAGAAAAAATCATCGGAAGAGTCATTGGAATATCTCCTTCTGTTTTCCGTCCGTGTATAATGTTACTTTTCCGCCTTTTCCCAAACCGCCGCCAGCATATGCAAACTCCATTCGTACCTGATGATCTCCAGCAGGAATAGCAGTTGCAGCTTCAACATAAAAATATTTTACACCTCCCAGGTTATAACAATATTTCAGCTTTCCTTTATTTGCATAAAGACTCCATCCTCCGATATTAGCACCCTGGGCTATGATCACTCCTTCAGCACCTTTATCCGGAATTTCTATTTCGGCAGTGACGGAGTGTGACTTGTTCTTAATGTTAATTACACAATTCTCAGACAAGCGTCCCATACCGCCGAAAAGTATCTGAGAATTTCCTTTTATAAGAACAGGTCTTCCGGCAGTATCAGCATTCATTACTTTTCCGAGATCATCATTCATTGGAAGCACGTTATACTTGACAGCTTCGATAAGCCATAACCTTTGAAGTTCATGAAGTTTCTCCGGCATTTGTTTGGATAAATCATTAGATTGGGTCCAGTCAGTATTGGTATCATACAATTCCCACACATCATCATCGAATGCAGGAGTTTTTTCACCCATTAAAATCCATGGAGTCTTATGTCTCGTAACCGCAGTCCAGCCCTTGTGATAAATTCCGCGGTTACCGAACATTTCAAAGTATTGCGTCTCACGTTGTTCGGCAGCTTTTGCATCATTGAATGAATACATCATACTCACGCCTTCGATCGGATGCTGCTGCACACCGTTAACAAACTGTGGCTCGGGAAGTCCCGCAGCTTCAAGTATTGTCGGAGCTACATCTATCACATGATGAAACTGGGTTCTGATTTCACCTTTACCTGTAATTGTTTTTGGCCAGTGAATGATTGTCCCGTTGCGTGTTCCACCCCAGTGCGATGCCACTTGTTTTGTCCACTGATAAGGTGTATCCATTGCATGAGCCCAGCCCACTGCATAGTGGTTATAAGATTCCGGACCACCAAATTTATCGATCCGTTCTATGTCGAATTCAGGAGTTTCAATTGCAGCCATGCCGTTAAAATTAAGCATTTCATTAAATGTACCGTTGAGTGTGCCTTCTCCTGAAGCGCCATTGTCACCAACAATATAATATACAAGTGTGTCGTCAAGAATATTCAGTTTTTTCAACGAATCCAGAAGTTTGCCGACGTGAAAATCAGTATACTCCATATATCCGGCATAGACTTCCATCTGTCTGCGAAGAACAGGTTTAAGAGCTTCCGGCATTTCATCCCATGAAGGAATTTCTTTCGGACGCGGAGTTAGCTTACTGTCCGGAGGAATTACTCCAAGTTTTAACTGTCTTGCAAATGTTTCTTCACGAAGCTTGTCCCACCCCTGGTCAAATTTACCTTTGTACTTATCAGCCCATTCTTTCGGAACATGATGAGGAGCATGTGTAGCTCCCGGTGCAAAATAAACAAAGAAAGGTTTGTCCGGAGCAAGAGCTTTTTGCTGTCCGATCCATGCCAAAGCTTTGTCTGTCATATCGTCAACTAAATGATATCCTTCTTCCGGTGTTTTCTTTGGTTCAACCGGAGTGGTCCCTTCATATAAAGTCGGATACCATTGATTAGCTTCGCCGCCTATGAAACCATAGAAATACTCGAAGCCGCCGCCGCCTGTCGGCCATGCATTGAAAGGTCCGACCGGACTCGTTTGCCATACCGGAACTTCATGGCATTTTCCAAATTGCGCAGTATTGTAACCGTTAAGTGTCAGGGTTCTTGCAATAGGTGACATTGTATTTGGAAGTAAAGAATTGTATCCCGGAGCGCCGCTTGCAACTTCAGTTATTGCGCCCATGCCCGCAGAATGATGGTTACGTCCTGTTAAAATTGCCTGACGCGTAGGTGAACACAAAGCTGTTGTGTGAAAGCGGTTATACTTCAGACCATCGGCTGCAAGTTTCTCTGCATTTGGTGTCTGACAAGGACCGCCGAATGCGCTGGATGACCCGAATCCTGCGTCATCGATCAGAATAAGTAAAACGTTTGGAGCATCTTTTGGTGGACGTAATTGTGCAATTGGCGGAAACTTGCTTTCCGGATCTTTGGCATCATACATTATTAAACCTTTGTACGGCTGATCGGGAATTGGAAGTACTGTTCGTTGAATTTTATCTGGATCACTCATTTCTTTTCCTTTCCTTATTAAAGATTTCATTGTTCATGAAACCGGATATTTGTTTTTAATTTTTTTTTAATGTGATGAGGTGAAAAAGCATTTTCAAAATAATCAAATAAGAGAATTAACATAAGTCAAAATATGCTCCGAAATGCTCCTTTTATGTTCAACTTCATAAACTTTTTTGTAAGAATGTTAAGATAAACCTGCATTGAATTCTTTAAGTTTTTCAAACAAAATATTCTTGATAATCAATACCCTTTTATCTAATCTTCCTTATGTATTTTCGTCGCCAAATGTTTCTTTATTTTAAGCTATATCTCTATCCTATCCAAGATCCTTGTAGAAAAGATCAATTGCAGTTTGTTCTATGAAGTTATCTTCGGAGTATTCGTATTTCATTAATTATTATTTTTTATTTCAGAATTAAAATCATCTTTAAAATTTTTTAAATCAAAATTAGAAATTAATTCCGAATTAAATTTATCATCTGACCAATTCATCGGATTATTTTTAATATATTCAACAATCCTATTATAAGATTTTTCATTTCTGATAATATGTTCCCAATAATTACGATGCCATAATTTTCCCATCATTTCATTTCGAATTTTAAATATTTCTAAACACTTATTCGACACTAATGATTTATATGCACCAATAATATCACCCAAATATATTGATTTATTATTGGCATCCGTAAGAGCAGGCGTACGGGCGGGGTTCACCCCCACCCAATAATTAAAATTTAAAGCATTCTTAGGTGCGGTGTTTACCCCTGCAATATTCTCGGATATATTATCATTTATTATTAATATCGAATGCATATGATTTGGCATGATCTGAAATATATCCAATTCAATATTATTAAATCGCTTTGGTAATTTTAACCATTCATCATATGCAATTTCACCAAATTCATTTAAAAACATTTTTCCATTTACAATATTCCCAAATCTGTAAATTTTATTCCTGCAGCAAATTGTATTATAATACATTCCGCTATTCGAATAATCATATCCTTTTAACCGAATTGATTTACGATTATGAATATTTGGATTATACATAAATAATAAATTTCATAATATTTTTTTGGAATGTACGGGCGGGGTTCACCCCCGCCCTCATAATTTCGCAACTGGGCAACCGCAAGGGTTGCCCCTACAATTTCATATCAAACATCGTACTTGCTGGGTTCACCCCCGCCCTCATAATTTCGCAACTGGGCAACCGCAAGGGTTGCCCCTACAATGTATTGATATTTATTATTAACACCAATGATTTGATTGTATTTACATACTTTATTGCATAGTAATATTAAACTTAAACTTTTCAATTTAAAAATTATCCGTATGTTTTTATTGCTCAGAATAATATCTCCATTCCCAGCGAAAGTCTGTTATTAATGTCATTGTTTATCAGATCATTTCCGCTGCCTGAACTCTTTGCTCCGTCAAGATACGTTTCCGCATACTTTGCTGAGATCATGAAAAATGGAAACGGCTTGTAATTCATTACAACGTATCCTCTTCTGCCTTTGCCGTATAAACCGAGGTTTGACATTACTCCGGCAATGTCATTTTCAAATTCGTAAATTCTGCTGTCATAATTATCCGTGTCAAAAATAATGTATCTCAGATCGAAAGTTAACTTATTCAAAGGAATAAATCTGATATCTGAATAAAACAATGTTCCTTTGTAATCCGGACTGAAATTTTTGTAATCAATATAAACATATTCAAACCTGCTTCGGAAACGGAAACTTTTTGTAAGCTGATAAATGAATCCGAATCGTGCATTCGTTTGATTTCTGTTGCCGATGCGCTTAACATTTCTCCCGAATTCGTCAAATGTATTCTGTGTTTCCTCCTTATTTTCATTTTTATATTTCAGATAAAAAATCAGACCGTTGCCTGCCCGCCATTCAATGTAAGTAAGAAAATCATTCCCGGAAGTTGAAACTGGATCGCCGTAAGTTCTGTATGGAAATTCGAACTGATCGTAGTAACCATTCAGATAAAGTCCTTTCAACGGCTTAAGAGAAATTCCCGCATAAAATCCCCGCTCGTTATTTGTATTCCCGCTTCTTTCTCCGAATCCGTTTGAATGCAGCGGCGCGAAATCCTCAGGATAATTTCTGTATGAAAACAGTAATTCAGCAAATGGAGGAAAAGTGATCTGAAGTGCATTTATACCGGCAACAGATTTTGACTGTGACCTGGCAAATTCACCGAATACATTTATGTTCTTATAAATGAAATCATAATCTGCTCCAATCATTGAAGCATCATTACCTGAAAAATTATAAAGCTTTTTTAATGAATCTGCTGATACAGGTTTGGAGAACTTGCTTTTCCAGTAAGTTGCGCCTGCAGAAAAATTATTCTGACCGTATGAAATTCTTCCTCCGAAAAGTTTTTCTTTAACTGAATTATTTCGCCGGATCTCAGAAGTAGTTCTGTGATATCCGTCGGAATAAAATCCTGAAACTTCCTCTTCTTCGGGATCAAGTGATGCATCAAAAAAATTATCCGAATAAAATAAATTCAGATTGAGATTATGATAGTTTAATTTTGCGGTGATACCTCTGAAAAACTGCGTTTCATTTACGGACGAATATCCGTCGACAAATTTTCCTTTCTTTTTCAGCGGCGTTACAGGATCTATCCCTTTTGAAAAAAAAGCCGAACTTCCTATTGCAAGTCCCTGAGCGAAATTAATTGAATAATCACCCGCAACAAGTGTATTTAAAAAACCTGAAGAATTAAGCTGAATGAAACCCGATACAAAATCGGTGAGATTTTTTTCTCCGGGATCTTTTTCAGTTGTAAGATTCATTTCGATCCTGAAATTATTTTTTGACAGAACAGAATTTATCTGATTGTAAATTTTAGGTCTCGTGCCTTCATATTTTCCGTTAAGATAACCTGTCTTCATCTGCAGTTCCTGAAAGAATCTGGATTTAAAGAGTGTCGTGAAATCTAAACTGTTTATTATTCCAGCTTTAGATTTATTTGAAATGTTTTCATTATAATATTTTTCTTTCAGCTTATTTTTGGAAAAATTTTTTACAGTGACATAGATCTTCATCTTTTCATAAAGCTCTTCCGTCATGCCATCGGCTTTCAGTAAATTTCGTTTTGACTCAAATACTTTTATTTTATTACGGTAAACAATAATATTTTTTGCAAGGAGAGAATTCAGAAAAGGAATATTGCAGAGTTCATCATAAGTTACTGAATTCAGATCATAAGGATTTTTGCGGAGGTTTTCGAGAAAGTCCATTGCGGCGGAATTATCTTCATCGCTTTCAAGATCTTCCAGCAAACTTTCTTCCGGATCAATGGAATGAATACTGTTAGAATCGTCTGCCGGATGATAATAATTTCCGGAAACAAAGAATGCATTAGTCTGATTTTCAGCTTTACTATAATTTGCGAAGTTTAAAATTAATAGAATGATGAGATAAAATTTCATTCGATTTAAAATTATTCTGTTTGTTAAAATTATTCGAATGAAATATGCGGTAATTTTTAAAAATGGAAAATACTTTTTTACAGGTGAGATGAAAAATTACATACTTTGCAGAGCTTTGTAGTCTTTCTAGAATGCAGAGGTTGTCAAAAACCTTTAAAAAACAATCACCACCAAGACGCAAAGGCACAAAGAATATTATTTTTATATTTTTTTCTTCGTGACTTTGTGCCTTAGTGGTAAAAAAACAAAAAGGTTTTGAGACACTCTCATGTTTTTTTGTCGATCAAAAGAAAAGCTTGCCTGCCTCAGGCATGGCGAGATGATACGGTTGAAAATTTAAAATAAGTTTTTTGAAGGAAGTGAAATTACTTATAAACGAAATATTTTTTCAAACTATTGATGGGTCTTTCAAAGAGGAACCATGATAAAGATGAAATGACCATTACAAGCGTGAACATTATCACGAAATTCACATACATGTTGTTTTTTACCGAGAAGCCGAGATATTTATAAACCGCGATACAGAAAGGATGAAACAAATAAACACCGTAACTAATCTTGCCGATATACATCAAAGCCTTATTGTCAAAAACAGGTTTAAGTAAACCTCCAATTCCTATGCTTGCCTTTGCAATAAGAAAAATACTGAATACTATAATCGCTGTTTTGAAAAGAACCTGTACAAAAATATTAACACCAAAAGAAGAATTTTCACCAATGACTCCGCCAAACATCACCAGCAAAGCTATTGTAACAACAGACAAAGCGGCAATGACTTTTGAGAATGCAGTTTTAAATTCCAGCTTATCAATATTATATAATCTGAAGTAAGCGAGTAAAGCGCCGACACCGAAACAATCCATATTCGACGGTGTCAGCAAACTCTGAAAGGAATTGTTAATACCGCCTTCCATCAGATACATGATCACACGGAAAACAGGTCCGATAAGAATTATTATATAAATTGATTTCAGCAGAAATTTTCTCGGAATGAACAGTATCACAAACGGCCATAAAATGTAAAACTGTTCTTCTACTGCAAGGGTCCAGAGATGTGAAAAATATCCAAGCCAGTCCTGTCTGAAATAGAGGAGGAAATTTGTAGTATAAGTGGAATACCAGGAGATATATTCACGCGCAAAAGGTAAATTCATTATAAAAAAAACAAAAAGAGTCGCATAATAAACAGGGAATATTCTTAATGTTCTTCTTATATAAAATTGTTTAGCTGCTAAAAACTTGCTTTCGTTCCTGGTTTCTGAAATATTTCTTGACCGGAGCAGAATACCGGTGATAAGATATCCGCTCAGCACAAAAAACAAAGTTACACCGGCTCCTCCCAGAAAATGAACTTCCAGCCAGTGGGAAATTAGAACTGCGATCACAGCAAAAGCTCTCAGCGTATCAAGCTGAGGCATATATTTGATCTCGGAATTACTATCCAATTACCATAAAATTAATTGCAGAGTTAAACAGATGTTTGTAATGAAAAATGTTTTGCTACTTAACACTTATAATTTCCGTCGCCATAACTTCACGAGAAGTTGCTGCCTGTACCATAACTATTATATCGGCATTGTTCTGATTTATTACAGGCGCAATTGAATAAGGATTATTTGCAAATACATTTGTCTGTCCGGGACTCACTGTGAATGCCTGCCCGGAAGCAGGAGTAATAAAATCACGGAAGGTATTGTCAAAATGTGTTTCACCGTTAGGAGCATTATACTGAATATAATTTTCTGTCAGAACTATGTGAAATACAAGATCGTTCAGAACCGGACCGGAAACCTGTTTGATCTTAACTTCAATATTTCCGTTTCTTGTAAGCGAATCATATGTATTGGTAAGTTTGAGAGCGTATGTTCTTGTCTCAGCAAGTTTTTCATTGAACTTATTTGTCCAGGCTGCCGCTGAAAAATTCCCGATGTATGTTCCCAGTAAAAATGTCCGCGGGTTTACAATTGCGGAATTCGGATAATATGACATTCTTGCATTCTGATCAGAAGTATTGTATAAATAAAAAGGATCACCGGCGAATAATGTTGTATGATATCTGATAATTACAACATTGGCATCATTACTTGTAACTCCGTTCAAATTAAAAACTTCATCTAAATAAGTATTTGCTTCGACACATGGAATGCAGCTTGTGTTAGTGAAAAGTTCGATCAGAATTTTATTGGTCGCATTAATGGATTCCAGTGAAGTAGAAAAAGAAAATGGAGATGACCAGCCGGAAGTATCAGATGAGTTGATTCCGTTTACTCTCCAGTAATAAGAGCTGCTGTCATTCAGCGAACTGCCTGAAAGAGAAAATTCAGATACAGTCAGTCCGGAAGTATCAAGCAGAATAGAATTAAAACCAGGATTAAGAGACAACTGTAATCTGTATTGATTTGAATTTGGAAGATCAACCCAGTCAAATGAAGGTTCTAAAGTTGCAACAGTTGAATTATTTCCCGGGGAAAGCAGCTGCGGGACTGTGGAAACAGGAGTATTGTCAGTAATGGTGGCATCATTGCTTTCACAGGAATAAAATACTGTTGTGAGAATAAAAATATGGATTAGTAAAATGAGTTTTTTCATTTTTGTAAAAATAAAAATTTTAATAAATATAATACAAACTTAAAAATCCTGTTTTAATACAGAGTCGAGATAAGAAGTCTGAATCCTTCGAACGGCTGAACAAATCTGCAGATACCGTTAGTACATTTCAGGCCGCCTCTTTCGGAACCGTAAGAAAGTCCGAATGTATTTGATTCGTTCAGTTTGTATGAAGCATCAACTGTGAACCACGAACTTTTACCGGTCGGCTCATCGTCATTATTTGAAAATTCTGAACTGACTGTAAAATTCAATTTTGGTGAACTGGAAAAAGTAAGCGAATTGAACTGATTCATAAAATCCTTATCGCCGATGTTTATAGAATTGCTTACCCACTGTGTTTCATTTATAAATGTCAGACTGTATTTATTTGTAAAAGAATATCTGAATTCAAGCGGAACCGTTGTTGCCTTAATAATTTCGCTGTTTGAAGGATTGATCTGATTATAGATAACATTGCTTTGGATTGATAAAGCTAATTTTGCATATATCTTGTCAGTGGCATAATTTTCGCCTTCGAGATAAATTGACCAAAACGGAGAAAATGCATTGCTCATATCAGGAAGCCAGGAATCTCCTCTGTCCACTCTCTCATAGGAAATTACGGAAGATGTATCAATATCCTGATATTGATAATGTGTAGAAGCAATGCTTCCGTTTAAATTAAAACTTAGATTGTCATTCACAGAATAAACCAGATCGATCTGACCTCCGACCTCATCATTAAAGTTTACAACATGCGGATTTCTTGAAGTCAAAACCGAAGTGTTTTCCCTCTGCGCAGTCGGCGGATTCTGATAAGGAAGCATTCGCGAAGGTCTTGTATTGCTGCGGTTATCCGGCAGCGTAATATCGAAAGCATAATTTTTATATTCCATAGTTAATCCAAGTTTTCCCGGTGTATATGATAAAGAGGAATAAAACCCGTCTCCGAGAGCCGTGGTCGGATCCGGATAGATCTCATTTGGTGATATTACAGAAGATTTATGAGCATAATTCGCGTAGATCTGAAACTCCGGATAATTTAATATTACATAGCCTTCGGGCAGATCAGTATTAACATAGGTCAGAAAACCTTCCTCCGGCAAAATTCCATTTGAGTGAACATAATTTAATCCAAAAACAAGAGGTTTTAGTGGAGATACTCTTAAATAAGCATTTCTTAATTTATACTCTTCCACTCTTTCCGGGGTGAGATAATCCCTGAAGGTTATATTGCCGCCGATGAGCTGGGCTTTGATCTTCAAAGGATTTTTATATTCAAATATTTTTTCATAGGTCAGTCTGACACCGTCTATTCCGGTATCATAATAAAGAGTTCTGTCTTCGAATAAATTCAGTGTCAGTCCTCTTGAGATTACTTCCCAGAAATTTCCTGCTCTTAATGAAATTCCCGATTCATGGTCATATTCAACAAATCAGACCATACTCAATCGAATCACTTATTTCATACCTTAATCCGAAAGTAACACCGTTAATATTAAATCTGGCATCGGTAAGATTTTCAAAGTATTCCTTGGAATTTTTAATACTGCCTGTATACTGATAACCGCTACCATACCGGAGCAGGTTAGTTACAGCTGCTTCCACATTCAGATTTATTTGTCCATAAGATACAGAACTGCAGCTGATCAAGATTAGTAATAGAACTAATTTACTTTTTATAGAACTTGCTTTCTTCAATCAATTAATTTTTAAAATTCTGTTATTAATTCTACTTTGATTCTTCCTTGATTTCTTTCTCAACATTTCCGCTGAGAGCGTCTTTAATTTCTTTTTCCAGCTTTACTTCATCACCGGTAATATATCCGAGATGCTTGGAAATCACTTTCTTGTTTTTGTCAATTAGCAGGGAATATGGCAGACCGACACCGAGATAATCTTCAAACACGTGTTTGTCAATATCAAGCACAACAGGAAAAGTATATCCGTGTGAATTGATAAAAGCTTTTACTTTTGAAATAGACTTCTGATTATCCTGATTGACAGCCAGATAAGTAAATCCCTGATCTTTATATTTTTCATAGATCGGCTGCATTTCTTTCATTTCTTCCTTGCAAGGAGCACACCATGTAGCCCAGAAAGAGATCATGACAGGACCTTTTTCAAGCAGCTTGCTTAAGACCACTTCATCTCCGTCTAAATTTGGTTTGGAAAAATCACTGTAATACTGAGAGTATGATTTTATTGGTAAAAAAATAACTATCAGCGATAAAAATATCAGCTTTTTCATTTAATTTTTTTTAGATTAATTATAAAAATATTGTGACTAAAAATTGATACAGGTTTTATTTCAAAAATAAAATCACTATTGCCGTGATAATTAAATTTATAAAACCAAGAGGTAACATTACTTTCCATCCGAGATTCATCAGCTGGTCATAGCGGAATCTTGGAATTGTCCATCTGACCCAAATGAAAAATAATACCATTAATGTAACTTTTGCAGTAAATGTAAGAATTTGGATTATACTGACTAACATTGGGGGTAAACCGAAGTTCTGTAAATACGGAAACTGCCATCCGCCTAAATATAAAGTAGTGATCATTGCTGATGATATAATGACATTTGCATATTCCGCCAAAAAGAAAAGTGCAAATTTCATGCTTGAATATTCTGTATGATAACCGCCGACAAGTTCCTGTTCCGCTTCCGGCAGATCAAAAGGTGTTCTGTTTGTTTCTGCAAAAGCAGATGTTAAAAAAATTATAAACCCAAGCGGCTGAAGAATTATGTTCCATTTCCATCCTGCCTGGTTTTGTACCATTACATCAAGCTGGAGTGAACCATTCATCAGTATTATTGCTAGCACAGCAAGTCCCATGGAAAGTTC
>DAIPYE010000084.1:0-4875 GCA_036782915.1 Bacteroidota bacterium
AAGGCAATGCTGTCTCTCTTATTCTTAACTGCAGCAGTGAAGAAGAATTAAATGAATGTTACAATAAACTTTCAGCAGGCGGAAAATCAGAGCATCCAGTTGAGATAACATTCTGGGGCGCAATGTTCGGAGATCTTACTGACAAATTCGGAAATCACTGGCTCCTTCATTTTGACAAAAGTCAGAATATTTAAATTATATATTTTATAAACTTTAAATAAATCATGATGCAAACAGAAAGATTCACATTGGAAAATGACATAAGAGTTTTTTGCATTACAGCAGAATCTTTTCCTGACGGAATAATGGATGCATTTCATAAAGTTCATTCACTGGTTCCGACTTCCAATAAAAGACGCAATTTCGGGATTTCCCGGGCTGATAAAAACGGTAACATCATTTACAAAGCTGCTCTTGAAGAGATTTCCAGGGACGAAACGGAAATTGCCGGATGTGAAACTTTTATAATTAAAAGCGGAGAATACGAAAGTGTGCTGATAAAAGATTTTATGAAAGATATTAAAAGCATCGGAGATACATTCAGGAAATTAATTACATTGCCGGAGATTGACCCGAATGGATATTGCCTGGAAATTTATTTAAATGAAAGTGATGTCCGTTGTATGGTACCTATTAAAAAATAATTTATAACATAATTTATATCTATTTTTTCACAAACCTGCCTTAAAAATTATACTAAAATTATTTTTACACTTTAAGTCTGATTTATAAAAGATGTTTTAAAGAGGCAACAGTGTTTCAAATATTGACTAAAGCCAAACCAAAGAAATTATTATCTTTGCTCTAAATAAATTATCTCAAAAAATTAAATGGTCAGCACAGAAACCTTCAGACAAATTGCATTATCATTTCCGGATACTTCAGAAAAGCCTCATTTCGAAAAAACTTCTTTCCGAGCCGGTAAAAAGATATTTGCAACATTAGATGTTAAAAATCTACTGGGATGTTTAAAACTTTCTGGTTCAGACCAGATTAGCTTTTCTGCAAATGATAAAACGATCATTTATCCTGTTCCAAATAAGTGGGGATTGCAGGGATGGACATTTGTCAATATTAAAAAAATCCGTAAAGATATTTTCCGCAATTTAATGAAGGCGGCATATACAGAAGTTATTTCAAAGAAATAATTAAATATTCACATCTTCAGCAAGTTAAATTCAACAAGAAAAACTTTTAAAATATACTAATATATTACATAAAACTTCGATCATAGAAAAGGCAGGACATTGATTTTGCAGGATATCTCAGTTTATCTGATCAAAGAGCAACTAATTAAATTTAATAAATTTTATTTATGAAAACAGAATTTGATTTACAGCCAATTCTAGAAAATGAATTAGTTAAAATTCAGCCTCTCACAGAAGATGACTTTGAACGGTTATTTAAAGTAGCATCAGATCCGCAGATCTGGGAGCAGCATCCTAACAAGGACAGATTTAAAAGAGAAGTTTTCAAAACATTCTTCGAAGGTGCAATGGAATCCAATGGTGCGTTTATAGTTTTTGACAAAAAGACAAATGAAGTAATAGGCAGTTCAAGATATTATGGTTATTCTGCCGTAGATAATACAGTTTCAATAGGATATACTTTTCTTGTAAAAGACCACTGGGGAACGATTTATAACCGTGCATTAAAAACACTAATGCTGGATCATGCTTTTAATTTTGTTGATAAAGTGATCTTTCATATCGGAGCATTAAATGTCCGGTCTCAGAAAGCCATTTTAAAACTTGGCGCAGTGAAGATCGATGAAGTGGAAATGAAATATCACGGTGAAGAGATGAAATTGAATTTTGTTTATCAGATGGAAAAAGAAGCATGGAATAGAATTAAATAAAGAATAAATTTTCTGAAGATTTTTTATAGTTTATATAATCGTTCATTTTATATAAAAGATAAATTATTTATTGTATTATAAATGATTCACTTAGAATATTTTCCAAGAAAATTGTGTCCAGAAAAATTGAATAGTTGATGTTGAGCATTTGTGTCAATAAATTTATCACTGCTAATTTTAAATCAAATTAAAAATTTATTAATCGACTCTTAATATACTTCAAAATTTAAGTATACCCATATCTTAACTACAATTCTCATTTAATTCTCTTTGGATAAACATTTCCCCTAAATTTTAAAATTCAAATTATATATTTTCTAAAAACTAAAGTTAATTTTATATACAACATATTTAATATTTCCGGTACTGATGTTCAAAAAAAATTACTTTGTATTAACAGGCGCGATGGGCGCAGGAAAGTCAACCATTCTGAAATATCTGAAAGAGAAAAATTTTTTATGTATTGAGGAGCCTGCAAGACAAATTATTAAAGAGCAGAGAAGCATTGACGGTGAAGGGATATACTACAGAAATTCTCAGCTATTCGTTCAGCTTATGCTATCAAGATCTATGCATCAGTATATAAGCCATTTGAATTATGATGGTCCTGTTATATTTGACAGGGGCATTCCGGATATAATGGCGCATGCTCAAGGGAAAGACATGGATATAAAGCCTTTTTTTAATGCATCGGAGTTTTATTTGTACAATAAAAATGTATTCATGTTTAGCGGCTGGGAAGAGATTTACAAAACTGATGAAGATCGGAAAATGGATTTCAAATCAGCAGAAAGATTCGGAGTGAATGTTTTGGAAATATATTCAGGATTTGGTTATAACATTATTGGCGTTCCTCTGACAGCAATTGAAAAGAGAGTTGAATTTATTATTAACTCAATTAAATCTTTTACATAAGAATATTTCGTTTTTTATAAAGAATCTTTTAAATTAAAACTAAAATGGGAATTAAAATTATTGATATCGGCAGCAGCGGATTGAAGGCAACTAATCTGGGATTAGGCTGTATGGGAATGAGCTTTGCATACGGTGATGCCATTGAATCGGAATCGCTTGATACAATTGCTCTTGCTCTCGAACTCGGAATAAATTTTTTTGATACAGCAGAAATTTATGGTCCGTTTAAAAATGAAATATTACTCAGCAAAGCAATAAAAGGAAAAAGAGATAAATTTGTACTTGCGACAAAGACCGGAGTCTCGGTAGATGATGACGGCAGTTTTAAAGGACTGAACGGCAGTCCGGAATATTTGAAAAAATCAATAGACCGTTCACTGAAACATCTTGGAACAGATTATGTTGACCTTTATTATCTTCATCGTGTTGATCCGAATACTCCGATAGAAGAAACTGTCGGAGCAATGGGAGAACTTGTTAAAAGCGGAAAAGTACGTTACATCGGTTTAAGCGAAGCATCTCCTTCAACAATCCGAAGAGCTCATAAGATTCATCCGATTTCTGCATTGCAGTCAGAATATTCTCTGTTTGAAAGAGGCATTGAAGAAAACGGAGTGCTTGACACTTTGAAAGAACTCGGAATAGGGTTTGTAGCATATTCACCATTAGGAAGAGGATTCCTTTCAGGTGAAATTAAATCGATTGATGATCTTGCTGAGAATGACTGGAGAAGAACCAATCCGAGGTTTCAGGGATATAATTTCAAGAAAAATCTTGAAGTAGTGAAAGAAATCAAAAGAATCTCTGAATCAAAAGGAGTTACACCTTCTCAACTTGCATTAGCGTGGGTTCTGCAAAAAGGTTATTCGGCTATTCCGGGAACAAAGAGGAGAAAATATCTTAAGGAGAATGCTGAAGCAGCTAATATTGAAATAACTCCTGAAGAACTTTCAAAAATAGATTCTGTTGCTCCGGTTGGAGTAACTTCAGGAGACAGATATCCTGAGTCAGGTATGGTATCGCTGGATGAATAAACTTATAAAAACATAACTTAAAGGGGAAAAAGTATGAACAAATAATTAACTTAAGTCGAAAGACTTATATCTAAGTTTAATAAATTAGCCACTAATTTCTCGAATTTAATCGAATTTATGAAAAGCTAAATGAATAAAGAAAATGTAAAATAAGTTTAAATTTTTGAAATCCATGTTAATTTCTTGTTTTTAAAATTAAAGAGGTCAACTTAAGTAATTAATATTAATTCTGAAGTAAAAAGAAATTTAATTATGGAGAAACTAAAATTTAAAACAGAAATAAAAGCATCAAAAGAAAAAGTCTGGAAAGTTCTCTGGAATGATGAGACAAACAGAAAATGTTCTTCAGTTTTTGCGGAAGGCTCTCATGCAGTCTCAGACTGGAATGAAGGAAGCAAGATTTATTTTTTATCTCCGTCCGGAGAAGGAATGTGGAGCATTATTGAAAAGATAATTCCGAACGAATATATGAGATTTAAGAATATTGGAGAATTAAAAGAGGGAAAGGAAGTTCCGACAGAGTGGTCAGGATTCCGGGAAAATTACACATTGTCAGAAACTGAAGGAGTAACAGATTTAACAGTCGAGATTGACATTATTGATGAATACAAAGAGTATTTCTCCAAAGCATTTCCGGTAGCAATAAACAAAGTAAAAGAGATTTCGGAAAGTTAATTTATTTTAAACTCATCATAATTTAATATTTATTGATCTGTTGAATTTAATAAATATATCGTCTCTGTAAGACCAATAATATTTTAAAAAATATTTCCAGAGGCATTTTGTCCATAAAGGATAATTTTTAAATTTATAACTTTTCAATATATATAATTGAAGATCTGACTCACAGAAAGTAAATAATACAATTTAATCACCTTTAACATTTTTATGAGACCGCAAACAGCAATTATAATGATACTAATCTTAATTTTAGTATCAGGTTGTGAAACCAAGAAACCTGCCAATGAAATATTTGCTTCAGGTACCATTGAAGCAACTGATGTAACAATAAGTTCGAAAACCGCCGGACAGATCAAAGAGATATTAGTTATTGAAGGAAGCAGGGTA
>DAIPYE010000084.1:4885-13390 GCA_036782915.1 Bacteroidota bacterium
ATGTATCTTGATCATGATCTTCTTGATATTCAGCTAAGACAGGCACAGGCAGGTATCGAGCAGGCAGAAGCGCAACTGAGACTTCTTCAGGCAGGAGCAAGAAAGGAAGATATAGTTCTTGCCAAGGAACAGATCAGTCTTGCAAAAATTAATCTGGATCAGGCGACTGCAGATAAAGAGCGATTTGCTAAACTGTACGAAACTAATACAATTACACTTAAGCAATATGAAGATGTTTCAACTAAATATGACCAGGCAATGAATCAGTACAACAGCGCAAAGGAAAATTTGAACAAGGTTAAAAATATTGTCCGCCCTGAAGAGATCGAATCATCAAAAGCAAATCTTAAAAGAAGCATTGTAAGCGCTGATCTGATCAGGAAAAATATTGAAGACTGCACCATCAAATCCCCTTCTGACGGAATTGTTTCCAAAAAATTTGTTGAGCCAGGCGAATACATTACGCCCGGCGCGGCTGTTTTAAAACTATCAGATCTTCAGAGTGTAGACCTGTATATATACATTACAGAGGAAGAGCTTGGGAAAGTAAAACTCGGACAGATTGCTGATGTGACAATAGATACATATAAAGATAAAATTTATAAAGGTGAAGTAATTTTTATTTCGCCTGAGGCAGAATTCACACCAAAGAGCATTCAGACACAGGAAGAAAGAACTAAGCTTGTGTTTGCAGTGAAGATCCATATTATCAATAATGAATTTGACCTGAAATCCGGAATGCCTGCTGATGCAAAATTAATTTTAAACTGACATTTTTATTGGACAATGCAATCATTATAAAAGCTCTTAATAAAAGTTACGGCGAATTGAAAGCTCTTAATAACATAAATATTGAAATAAAGAGTAAAACAATATTCGGACTTGTCGGACCTGACGGAGCGGGAAAGTCAACATTGATCAGAATTTTATGCGGACTGATTAAACCTGATTCGGGTGAAGTGGAAATACTTGGGATCAATCTTTCCAAAGGTCTCAGCGAAATAAAAAATGACATCGGGTATCTGTCGCAAAGATTCAGTTTATATACTGATCTTACAATTGATGAGAATATCGAGTTCATAGCTGACATTCACGGGCTAAAGGATTATAAAACGAGGCGGGATGAGCTTTTACAATTTACGCGACTTACAAAATTCAGAAATTTTCTGGCAGGAAAATTATCCGGAGGTATGAAACAAAAGCTAGCACTTGCCTGCACACTTATTTACAGACCGAGAATTATTTTTCTGGATGAACCGACTACCGGAGTCGATCCGGTTTCAAGAAGAGAATTCTGGATAATTCTTTCTAATTTACTTAAAGAGGATATAACAATAATAATTTCAACTCCCTATATGGATGAAGCAGAGCGATTTAACAAACTGGCAATGATCGATAACGGTAAAATACTTGCGCTTGATACACCGAACAATATAAAATCTGTAATGAGTGAAGTTATATTAGAAATTGTATGTACTCCTGTAAGGATAGCATATAAAACCCTGAGAGAAAATACAGATTTAGAAATTCAGATCTTCGGTGACAGATTAAATGTCGCATTACCTGAAAATGAAAACAATGAAAGAAAGATCAAAGAATTGCTGGAAAGTAATTCTGTAATAATAACAGACATGAGAAAAATTTCTCCATCACTAGAAAATGCTTTTATACATTTAATAAAAGAAAATAACTGACATGAAAAATATTTTTATAATTCTTTCACTCATTTTATTATTCAGTTCTGAACTTTATTCACAGAATAACAGACTTACACTTGAAAGAAGCATTCAAATAGGAATTGAAAACAGCAAAGATCTAAAAATTGCCGAATCAAAAATTGAAAGTAACAAAGCAAAAGTAAAAGAAGTAAAGTCGCAGTTCCTCCCGCAGTTGAAATTCAATGCCGGATATCTCAGACAAAGCAATGTAGATCCTTATTTGATCATTATTCCATTTTCAGAACAGCCACTGCAGCTTTCAGAAGTAATTCTCAATAATTACACATTCAGACTTACATTACAGCAGCCGATTTACACAGGTAATAAGCTGATCTCTTCAAGGAATGCAGCTGAGTTTTCCGAAACCTCATCTGAGTATGAATTTGATAATGAAAAAAATAATATTGCTGCAAATATTCATGTGGCATTTTGGAATTTATATAAAGCATATCAGGTAAAAAAAATTACTGACAGTATATTAATTCAAACAGAGCAGCATATAATTGACACAAAGAACTTTATTTCAAACGGTCTTGCGACAACAAGTGATCTTCTCAAACTGGAAGTTCAGAATTCAAATGCCAAGCTGCAGCAGATGGAAGCCGCAAATAATATTGAGCTTGCAAGAGTTTCTTTTAACAGAATAATCGGACTGCCGCTTGATTCTCCAACGGAAATAATTCAGGAAGATGTATTATTTGTTCCCGAAAATTTCAATCTTACTTCACTTACCAGTGAAGCACTGGACAGCAGAATAGAACTTAAATCACTTGACTATAAAATAAGATCAGCAAGCGAAAACATTTCATCCGTAAAATCTTCTTACTATCCTTATGTTTCATTCATAAGTAATTATTATTATTCAAATCCGAACTTAAGAATACAACCTCCTGAGGATGTATTTCACGGAACATGGGATGTAGGTATAAATCTTTCATGGGATGTTTGGAACTGGGGTAATACTTCTGCTCAGGTAAGGCAGGCGGAACAGACTTACGTTCAGGGAAAACTGAATTATGAGCAACTTAAAGAATCAATTGAACTTGAAGTAAATCAGAATTATCTGAATTCATCTTATCTGAAAGAAAGAATTGATGTCAGCGGCATTGCTGTGAAGCAGGCAAAGGATAATTATAAAATTACAAAAGAAAAATACGATGTTCAGCTAGCATCCAGCACAGAGCTTGTCGATGCTGAAACTTCTTTGTTCCAGACAGAAACAAATTACACCAATGCAATTGTGGATTACAAGATTTCACTTGTAAAACTATACAGAGCCATAGGAAAAAAACTGTACTAAATATTTTAATTTTCAAAATAATCACTCTATATTCTTTCATGAATTCAATCGAAGTATTCGGATTAACAAAAACCTTTGGTAAGTTTACTTCGGTTGATAATATATCATTTGAAGTGAGGGAAGGTGAAGTGTTCGGATTTCTCGGATCAAACGGCGCGGGAAAATCCACGACAATAAAAATGCTTTGCGGAATACTTGAGCCGACCTCGGGTGATGCAACTGTTGCAGGATACAGCATTGCAAATGAGCCTGATAATGTAAAAAGGAATATAGGGTATATGTCTCAAAAATTTTCATTATACAATGATCTGACCGTGAATGAGAATATAAATTTTTTCGGCGGAATATACGGGCTGGAAGGAGTCGAACTTCAGGAAAGAAAGAAATGGGTTTTGAATATTGCCGGACTGGAAGGAAGGGATAATACTCTGACTTCATCGCTGTCAGTTGGATTCAAGCAAAGACTTGCACTGGGCTGTGCAGTTATTCACGAACCAAAACTTATTTTTCTCGATGAACCTACAGGCGGAGTAGATCCAATATCCAGAAGAAAGTTCTGGGATCTGATAACGGATCTGTCTGAAAAAGGAACAACTATATTTGTAACAACTCATTACCTTGATGAAGCTGAGTTTTGCAACAGAATAATTCTTATAAATGCGGGAAAGCTTATTGCTTCAGGAAGTCCGAAGGAATTGAAAAAAAAGTATATAAAGAATAAGGTAATTGAAATAGATTGTTCGGATATATACAGCGCAACTGAAATTCTGGAAAAAGAAAGTATCGCTGAAAGTATTTCAATTTTTGGAAATTCACTTCATGTTACCATGAAAGAAAATTCCGGAACGGCAGAAGAATTTGAAATGAATGAACTTAGACTTATCAATGATCTTTTAAAATCTGATACAAATATTAAAATTAACAGAGTAAGCGAGATCACCCCTTCACTTGAAGATGTTTTTCTATATCTGATTGAAAAAAATTCACCGGATGATAAGTAAAATCATTTCAATTTCGAAAAAAGAATTCTGGCAGATCAGCAGAGATAAGAGAACACTTCTGATAATATTTTTACTGCCTGTTTGTCTGCTTATACTTTTCGGATATGCAATTACACTCGATGTGAATTCAATAAAACTCGGCATTTACGATAAAGACAGAACAGAAGAATCACGTGATTTCATTAATTCATTTGCCGGTTCATCATATTTTAAGATAGTCAGTTATGTAAACAGCGACACTGAAGTAAATGAGCTTTTGGACAGAGGAATTGTGCAATGCGTAATGGTTGTTCCGATAAATTACTCAAAAGATCTTGCCGATAAACAGAATATTAATATTCAGTTTCTGATAGACGGAGTAGATGCAAACACTGCAACGATAATACAAAATTATGTGAACGCTGCTACAAGATTTTATTCGGCAAATCACACAAAAGAATTTCTGGCTGTAAAAGGAATCAAACCTTTTCAACCGGTTAATGTAGAGCCGCAGTTCTGGTATAATAAAGATCTGAATACGACTCAGTTTTTTATTCCGGGTCTTATTGCCATGCTTCTGATAATAATTTCTGTTATACTTACTTCTATTTCTCTCGTCAGGGAAAAAGAGCTTGGAACAATAGAGCAAATTAGAGTTTCACCTGTTACATCATTTCAGCTCATTATCGGGAAAATAATTCCCTATCTGATTATTTCGCTTTTAATCGCATACTCTATTTTATTTATAGGATATATTTTATTCGGAGTAGTAATAAAAGGCAGTCATTTGTTTTTATTTCTCGGCACTGTCTGTTACCTTATGGCTACACTGAGCATGGGAGTATTGATCTCTACAATAGCTGATTCTCAGCAGGTTGCATTTCAAATGGCACAGTTGATGTCACAACTGCCTACAGTTATATTATCCGGATTTATATTTCCCATAGAAAGTATGCCCTGGCCGATTCAGTTACTTACAAATATAACTCCCGCTAAATTTTATATAGTTATACTGAGAGACATACTTATCAAAGGAGTTGAATTCGATGCTTATAAGATGCAGATGCTATATCTGATAATTTTTGCAACAATACTTATAACAATCGCAGTTCTTAAAACAAAAAAAGCTAATGCAGTTTAAAAATTATTTCATGTTTAAAGTTATTATGCCGGTTATATGAAATTATTAAAAATTTTTATCATAAAAGAGTTTTTACAATTCATGCGGGATCCAAAGATGTTCGTAGTCGTGCTCATAGCACCTGTGATACAGCTGATCTTTCTCGGTTATGCAGCAAATCGTGACATAAAAAATTCAGCAACTGTATTATTTGATCAGGATAAATCTTCTGCGAGCCGCGAATTCATCAGAGGATTTAATGAATCAGGATATTTTTCAATCGATTACAATGTAAACAGTTATGATGAAATGACAAAACTAATAGATGATGGAAAAGCATTTGCCGGGATTACTATTCCTTTCAATTTTGAAAAAGATATTAGTAATAAGAGAACAACAGATGTGCAGGTAATAATAGACGGCTCTGACGGTAACAAAGCTTCGATAACTGCGGGTTACATTCTGACTATTTCAGCCACATTTTCGAAAAACATTTCTTTGGAAAGCATCGAAAAATCCGGTATGAAAACATCTCTTGTGAGTTCGATCGATCCTGAAGTCAGAGTATGGTATAATCCGAATCTGACAACACGAAATTATTTTCTCCCGAGTATTGTAGGATTAGTTTTAATTATTATTACAATCAACATGACCTCTCTTGCAATTGTAAAGGAAAGAGAGATCGGAACACTTGAACAGCTTATAGTAACACCTATCAAACCATATCAGTTGATTCTCGGTAAGCTGATACCTTTTTCGATAATTGGTTTTATTTCAGTTATTCTTGTACTTTCAGTTATGAGATTCTGGTTCGGCATTGAAGTAAAAGGCAGTCTTCCATTTTTATTTCTCTCATCATTTGTCTTTATGCTTTCTACTTTAGGTCTGGGACTTTATGTTTCAACGATTTCACGCACACAGCAGCAGGCTATGATCACCTCTGCATTTCTGGTTATTATGCCGATGATTTTCCTTTCGGGATTTTCATTTCCCATAGAAAATATGCCTGTTATTATTCAATATATAACATATCTCATTCCCTTAAAATATTTTATAATTATAATAAGAGGGATTGTAATTAAAGGTCTGGGTTTCTATGACCTGTGGAGAGAAACAACTGTTTTATTTTTTATGGGACTGATAATTCTGATTTTAAGTTCGATGAGATTCAGCAAGAAGCTGGAGTAGAAGTAATTAAAAATGTACAGTAATTTATGATCAGGATAAAATATTCTTTAAATTATTCTCTCCGGTAAGCTGCTGTTTTGCAATATACCTTTAAGATATTCAGGGTATGATTCTTTTAACGGCAATAAAAGTAAATGACATTTTCCTCTATTTGCGATCAGATCTGAATTTACCATTAATGTTTCTCTTTTCAGATAATATGCATTAAACCGGTTTCCTTACACCATTTTAAAACTCTGTCTGCATTTTCAGACATTGGCAATTCCGGCGGTGAATGCATTTCCACAAGAAATTTTGACTTTCCCAGTGATGCAGTTTTTTTGGCACCTTCCAGCGCATAAGATTCCGATCCTTCGACATCAATTTTTATAAGATCCGGTATGAAATTTACTTTCTCTGTTAATGTGTCAATTGTTAACTGATCTGTATAATAAAATGAATTAAGTGCAGCTGCTGTTTCAGCATGACCTTTAAACATACTGCCCGACTCACCTGAACCAACAGTATAGAATTTTATCTTTTCACCATCCTTGTCACCGGCAAATGCTGTTATGAATTTAGCTTTATATCCTAAACCGTTTATAATAATATTCTGCGAAGCTTTTTACAATGCTTCAGGATTTGGATCAACAAGAAATATCTGTTTAATATTCGGCTGCAATGCCGCAAGAAGTGACATATAACCTATGTTTGATCCGATATCAAAAACAGTTTCTGTATTTTTTGCAAGATAATAAAACCATGAATCATCCTGATCGACTTTCTCTCTGATCGTACCCTCCAGTACTCTCACATTGATCCCCAGAAGTATACTTTCAATAAAGTTACTTTCTCTGCCTTTAATTAAATAACCTATGATCTTGTTTAATTTTCTCATAGCTGTAAATAATTTAATTACTATACTTATATTTTTTATCGCAATTCAGACGAAACATCAAAAGCTTTAAAACAAGCGGATGAAGATTTTCTTTTTTGATCAGATCAAGTCTGCGCTTTCCCGTTCTCTTGTCCAAAACTGCAAAAGATCTGATTATCGGATTTTCACTTTTCAATGCATCATTTATGTTAATATTTAAATAATCCCAACAGGCATTTAAAAAATCATGACGTGAAAATTCACCTTTCTCGACAGCCAGATCAATAGTTCTATCCCCATCCGGTATTCGTTCATTTATTTCAGGAGTATTCCATCCGTACTTGTCTGCATTATCCGGTGTGGAAAAATTTGCAATCTCAACTTTATCAATTGTGATCCATCCTCTAACCATAAAATAACTTCCTGTTGTATATCTTGTAACGAATAAACAAACTCTTCCTTTAACACTTTCAGCAAATTTATCTTCGATAGTTTTTTTTAACTTACTCCACTTCATAAATTATTTCAAATAATTTTTTTTAATCTCAATTCATTATAAAATCCGGAAAGTATATAAATTAATTTTTTCACCTCGGCCTTTCAGTTCATTTTCACCTAGCGGAATTATCTTAAAATTAGAATCAAGCTGAAGTTTTTCAAGTAACTGACCTGAAATAATAATGTCAGTATTAAAAGAATTACAAAGTCCCTGTATCCGGGCAGCTGTATTGAGCACATCTCCTGTGAAAAAGATATCCTTTTTAAGTTCTCCTATTTCACCTGTTGTTACATTCCCGTAATGAATACCTGCTTTGAATTCAGGAATCACACCGAATTTTTGACGGTACTTTTCTGACAAATTTCTAATTTCATTTTTTAAAGCAAAGAAACAATTAATGCATTTATTCTCTTCAGTTCCCTTATCCAGCATCCAGCTTACAATAACTTCATCTCCTGCATACTGATAAATTTTACCAGAGTGCATAACTATCGGATCTGATAAATCGGAATAATACTCTTTTAGCATCTCAAAATATTTTACATGTCCTAATTTTTCAGCTATAGTTGTGGAAGATTTCATGTCGAGAAACATAAAGATCCTTTCCTCTACTTTCGGAGTATGATACTTTCCCGTGAAAAAATTATTCAGTACTCCCTGACCCAGATTTTCACTTACTTCAGTATAGAATAGTGAAATAAATATTATCGCGGCGATATATATTTCCACTGCCCAAAAAGATATACTTGTGAAAAACAGCCAGACGTTATTCCAAACTTCTTTATCAGATATTTCAGCATTCAGTTCATTTAAATTGTGAAAAAACGTTATTACTAAAAGAAAA
>DAIPYE010000085.1:0-8033 GCA_036782915.1 Bacteroidota bacterium
TTTCAAGAGGATAGTTGTGATTTGCTTTCAAAAGTTTCTTTGACAATATTTACAACAGTTCTCTTCCTGAAATATGCTGACATATCCCTGTTGTGATTTGCTTTCAAAAGTTTCTTTGACAATATTTACAACAGTGCCGGACTTTAAGATGACACAGTTGGAAGAGTTGTGATTTGCTTTCAAAAGTTTCTTTGACAATATTTACAACAGTTAATTTATATATAAAATGTGGCAAAGCAAGTTGTGATTTGCTTTCAAAAGTTTCTTTGACAATATTTACAACAGTGTAAGTAATAAAACACTAAACATAAAACAGGGTTGTGATTTGCTTTCAAAAGTTTCTTTGACAATATTTACAACAGTAGTCTTCAGCGAAACAAATTCGTTTGCAAAGTTGTGATTTGCTTTCAAAAGTTTCTTTGACAATATTTACAACAGTAAAGGTTACGAGCGATGTTAAAGATGCTTCGTTGTGATTTGCTTTCAAAAGTTTCTTTGACAATATTTACAACAGTATCCGGGAATATATATAATCCGAAAGGGATGTTGTGATTTGCTTTCAAAAGTTTCTTTGACAATATTTACAACAGTACAAGTTGTATATGTCATAGAAATAAAAGGAACTTAGCAAGATTTTAGAAATTAAAAATATTGTCAAAAAGGAAAAGGAATAGAATTAGTTCTGTTCCTTTTTGTTTTATAGTAGAAATTTATTGAATTATTTAAAAGAGCTCTAATTGCTGCGGGGGAGGTTTGTTTTTAACGTCTTTCTTCTTTCCGTAAAATATTTCTATCTCTCCGAATTGTTTATCCGTAATCCTCAGTATTCCGATATGACCTTTCGGAGGTAATACGGATCTAACTCTTTTGACATGAACATCTGTATTCTCTCTGCTCATACAATGCCTTGTGTAAATTGAAAACTGAAACATACTGAATCCGTCCTTCATAATTGCTTTCCGGAATCTTGTATAATTGATCCTGTCCTTCTTTGTATCTGTAGGTAAATCGAAAAAGACTAAGATCCACATAATTCTGTATTCGTCAAGTCTCATAAGTGAAAATTGATCAGCGTTAAGTAAGTTCCTGTATTGATTTTAAATCGCAAATTCGGGATAAATAATTTTTTTACTTTTCATTTCGAAGCATTTTGACAGAGAAGCAGTCGTTCTCTGGAGACCTACCATTAATGGACTTTTTTCTCCGTCAATAATTATATCCAAAGCCGGTATTTTTAATAATTCTTTTTTCAGTTCGGTAGTTAGATCGTAAAAATCATTTCCTCTTTCTATCAGCTCACAAACAACTTTGTCAACAAATGGTCTGTATGGTTCCATAATGTCATCAGCGAGACAATATGCATTGTATTTATTCCTGTGATGAATTCCGAAAGTCGGAAGAAGTCCGGATGCAACCAATCCCCTTGCAACTATTGCTCTTAGTATAGCATAACCGTAATTCAGCAGATTATTCGGAGGCTCACCGAATCTGTCCCGGTAAAACTCCATTTCTTCAGGAAATAAATTCTTCCAGTAATATACTGATGCCCTTGCTTCAATGTTCTTGGTATCTCCGGAATTTACATTCTTCATCCAACTGATCATGTTTCCTACTGTCTTCCCTTTTTCTTTTAGTAGAGCTGCCTGATTATTTACTTTTGATACAACTGTCTGCTGCCAGAGATTCTTTCTTAAAGGTATTGACGCCTTAATCTGCGCCCTGAACTTTTCTGACTGAACTGTATTTCCATCAAGATTTAAAAGCAAACCAGTAGGATGATGTTTGTCATTACAAAAAATAACAGCGACATTGTATTCAAGTAATTTGGATATCAAATACTGGGAAGTACTGACTCCGTGGTGATCCAATATAATAATTCCAATATCTTCGACAGAAATTGTATCTTTTTGAAATTTTCGTTTTAAGTATTTATCTTCTTCTTTTTGTTCGGTTTTGTCATTCTCCGGTGCTTCTGACGGATTACCAATTTGATCAATATCCAAGGCTCTTTTTTCAATAACAAGCTTCTCGTCTTTGAAGCTCAGATAAGCGGGGTTCCCGAAATATAGAGTTCTTTTAATCATATAATGAAAATATTTTTCTTCTATTTAATAAAACAATCATTTCCAATTAATTCTATCTCCCCTAATGAACTAAAACGAACTTTTATTGCATTAATTGTTTGAGATAATTTCAAAAAATTACCTTTTGAGGAATACTTCTGACCACTTGTTTTTTGTAAATTATGCTTTTCAAGTTTTATAACAGCATATTTTGATTTTTCTCTTGTATCTATTCCTAATTCTCTAACTTTAAATAATATTTTAGAGATCTCTAAATTATTATTCCAATTGATTTTTGAAAATTCAAGAGAGTTATTATACAATACTACCATATCTCCTTGCTTGAGCCAATGACACCCATCCATAAGCTGTAAATATAATTCATTCTTTTCTATGATATCTTGATATAAGCGCTCCTTTTTACGTTTTTTTTCTACTGCTTCAAAAAAAGAAAGTAGTCTAAAATCCCTTATATCATTAATTTTTCCATTTTTTTCTTTTTTGATGTGCTTATATAAAACCATTAAATAATTTCCATCTGTTTCTGCATATCGATTCTGATTTACAATTTTCTTATTTTCATCTTTAGCTAATAGCTGAACTAAATTATTTGAATTTTTATTTATAACTCTTACATTTTTTATAATTGGTAAAGCCATTCCCTTCTTGCTGATTTTACTACCATCTGGATATTCTTTTAAAGAATATAGATAAATTGGATCTTTTTCCATAGCTTCTTTACTAAAAGCCTGTTCTCCACTTCCATATTTTTCTATTCTTTTTTCTAGAATCAACTTTACATTCTTATCGTATATTTTTTTTAAATCTTCTTTCTTTTTGAAAGCTACTTCTTTTTCGAAAACCAAAGGAATACGTTTTACATAAACATCTTGCTTTTCCAAACCCTGATTCAAGGGTTCCTTCAATTTTCCATAAATACCATCTTTATGCAAAGCCCCTTGAGGTGAATATACCTTTTGTTTTTTAATACCTTCTCTAGTTTTATATTTATTAGTATTAGATAATATTAATTTTTGACTGGCATCATGAACAACTAAAATTTCCTTTATTTTATTTTTTAATTCATCATAATCAAATGGTCTATTAATTAATTCTCGATTAATATTTCCGTAATCATCAAAAAATGAAATTCCATTACCTTCACGTTGTCTATTACTATTGCTTAAAAATTGTGTAATCGATCTGGAACAACAAGCTGTTATGAAAGAATCTATGGCATGATGTCTATGGTCACTTCGATCTTTTTTGCCAGATAGATTCCTAAATTCTTCATATTTATTTATAAATGTCATACATTCAAGCATATTTTGATTTTTTTCCGAATCGTACTTAGAAAATATTTCTAAGCTTAGCTTTTTTAAATTTACCCATTCTTCTTTAACATCATATATCATTTTATACCAATTAATAAAGTCTTTCCGAAAAGTTACAAATAAAATTAAATATTTTTCAATATCAATTCCAGTTTCCTCTTCAAATCTAATTTTATCTAACAAGTCATTTAGTTTCCAATCATAATTTCTCAATTGTGCAGTTGAAAATCCATTAGTAAAAATTACATTATTGCTTTTACAAATTTCCAACATCTTTTTACGAATATATTTATTAATATATCCAGTATTTCCAAGCTGATCATTAGAAAATTTATTATCTGCTTTTTCACTAGACAATAGAAATTGATTTCTTTTTGATTCTGAAAAATATTTTATCCTTTTTTTAAAATTCTCCAAATCATTTTTCCAGCTCATATATTCAAATGAAGTTCGATTTCCTTTTTCTTTATTGACATCTGAGAATGTGAGTGTTTTATTATTAAAGGAATCATCTAAAGATCGACTTAACGGTATAATATGTTCAATCTCTATTTCAGGGCTAAACAATGATGTTAAAGAAATAACTCTAGATGTATATGGGCAAATTCTATTACACTCTAACCATAATTTGTGCTTTTCAAAATCCCCTTTCTTTACAATTTTTTCAAATTTAGAAAAGTTGGGATCGTCTTTATCCATTTTCATCTCAAGCCATAATTCAAACTTTTTTATTATTGTATCATATTTTTCAATTCTTCGGTTAAAATTAAGTTTTCCATTTTCTTTCATCGAGTTTAAAAAATTTGCATATTCCTGACGCTCTTTATCCTTATCTCTGTTTTGTCTAAGAATCTTTTCTCTTTCTTTTCTAGGTTTCTTTAATTCTCTAGTTGATTCAATTCTAATTTCAAGATTCTCTCGGTTTATGATATTATCATATTTATCAAGAATTGCATTTACAATTTTAATTACTTTGGAAATAGATTTTTCCACAACCGGATTTCGTAATTCCTGATATTTAAGTTGTGTAATTCTATTTTTTAATTTCACTACATCTTTATCCTCATCACTAGATTTCAAATAACCCCCTAATATTTGTGCATTATATTCATCTTTTCCTTTCTTCATAAAAGGCAATATTTTTTTTATTACTTTTGAAGAATATGAGCCGTAATCATTTTCTAATCCGAAATCAATTAATTTATTTACGGCATCTTCATTAAATTTCCATTTGTAAAGTAAAACATCTTTTAACCAATCATCGTCTTTTGACATATAAATATGATGCCATAACTGTTCAAGTCTATTTTCAACTTTTATTTTTTCAAATTCTTCTTTCCCTAGTGCCTCAAAAAAAGCAAAATAAGTTAGATTTCCTTTAATTAGTTTTTCAGCTTCTTCATCCTCTGTTATAAATCTAATAGAAGGATTTGTATTTATTAATAAATCTATTATATAAGTTTTTTTTTCATCCTTCCGTTTCTTTTTAGGTTTTTCAATGAATATTTTTTCATTTGTTTGCAAAAAATCGGAAATAGTTATTTTCCATTCAAGAGGTAATGGTTCATTAATAATATTATTTTCTTCTAAACTATATCTCAGATCTGATAGATTTTTCCATATTCTAAATTCTTGGAAAAGAGGAGAACTTGCAGGTATTACTTTCTTATTTTTTTCGAATTGACATTTAGAAAGATATTTTTTTTGAGATCTGAGCGGTCTTTGATAATATATGCAGTAATTTCTAATTTTCCAATAATTTGTATCTTTAAATTTTTTTATTTCAATAAGTTTCTCATTGTATTTTTTATTTTTGATCTCATTAAACTCATAAAGGCTTCCAGTAAAAATATGAGGATGTGATTTCTCATAATACTCCTTTTGTTTTGCCCATATGAGGTCAAACTCTTCTTGATACATTTCTCTCGCTGTATATCTACCAAATTGTCTCCTTATTCCTCTACTATTATATAAAATTATTTCTCCATTCTCGTCTTTTGCTCGTTCATCAATTAGCTCATCTGGATTATGCCATTTTCCGGTCTTATATAATAATTGAGCATTTTCGTGCATTTTGAAAAAATATTCTCCTATAGTTTGAGATCCAGAATTAATCAATAAATTTCTAAAATTCTTTATACCTAATTCTACTACACCTTCCTCATCAGTACTCTTAATCAATTTTTTAGAATTACTTTTAAATCCTCTATGCTTGTTTAATAGCATAAAAATTCTACCAATTTCAGATAGATGAATTTTTTCTTTAACTGCTCTTGCTCTAAGTGAATATGATTCAGACGATTGATATAATCCCTTTTTTTTAAATAATCTACTAAAATCAGGTAACATTTCAAGAGAATTTAAAAGAGATTTTAATTTTTTTCTTCTTAACTTATACCTAAAGTGGTTCCGTTTCATTCCTCTATATTCACGCCTTTGTTCATTTTTGGTTTTTTCTTTACTTGAAGTAGGATCAACAATAGTTCCAATAGGAAATATATATGTCCCAATATCTAAAAGTTCAACATTGTCTTTTGCGACTTCTTCTATTAAAGTCCAACCAACCGAATTAGTACCTGCATCAATGCCAATAATATGTTTCATTTTTAAATTTGTTTTTATTTTTTTATTATTTAAATTATATTCGAAAGCTTATCACAATAAGGATTATTCCTTAGGCATTTAAGCCCGCCCATGGTTCGTCCGTGGGCTTTTTTTTTATACTTTAGTAAAAGAAATTTTGAAAGCAAATCACAATAAGGATTATTCCGTTGTGAAAACATTTAAAGCGGTGTCAGGCAACTGTCATCGCTTTCTTTTTTATCGAAATCAGAGTTAATAAATTTTAGGGGAAGATTTAAATATTCAAACATCCTTTACCTTTCATTTTTAACTTCCTTTATTCATCTTTACATCAATAAATCAATTGTTATAAAACTTTGTAAATTCATTTCAATTTTCAACATAAAAATAATACCTTTCTTAAAAAATAATTTTATTTAAAATGATTATCTATTCATCTGTTTTACAAATTATTTTACTGACCTATACAAAATTAAAAAAATATATTCTATAAATTTTAATCTTTTCCCAATCTTTTTTCAATTATTAGTTTCCTGAAACGTATATAGTAATAACTAAACCAAACTCATCATGACAATATTAAACCAACTCCAAAATAGCGCGTTTTTATCTAAATTGCGTCATCCGCGAATTCATATATCTTTTCTGAAGGGAATTCCGGAAAACAAGCTTGCTGAAGTACAAAAAATGTACAAGTTAAATGAAAGCGACAGCATTTATATGATTGTTGAAAATCTGAGGCATAAACTATCTGATATAAAGCTGATATTTGTAATTTCTGATAAGGGTATTTCTTATCTTCCTGAAGTGCAGGGATCATTTATGCTGTGGGATGAAATTGAAAAGGCGGAATATTTTGAAGATGAAACGGGATATATATTCGCTGTTCATTTTCAAAAAGACATAGCGACTTTCTTCAATGTCGCTTTATTTAAGATCAGAAAGGAATTCTGGATAAATCTTTCAGAAATAATAAATGAATTCATAAATTCTGTTCCGGAAGATAAAGGAAAAATAATGTCAAGACTTGTAGATCTCTGTGAAAAAGATCCTGAAAGAAAAGATTATCTGGATTTAAAAAATATCTATGTGAATAATTTTAAAAGAAGTATTTCATATAATGTTTTCCTGAAAAAATTAGAGAAATTTGAGATTGATAACAGATAAAAAATAGTGATCGTCCATATTTATGATTTTAAGCATTATCTCCCTTTCGTATGGCTGGATTTGATTTTTATACATTTTAAACCTTAATACATATTAAAACCCTGGGGTTAATCAATTTTTAAATTATAAATTATAAATGTTAAATTTAAAGACAAGTTAACTTTTAATGAGAGAAGGGAGTTAATCTTTCTTCCTTAGCCCCTCCCCTTTTATTTTTTCAAAGGGGAGGAGGTTGGGGGTGAGGTTACCTTTTTTTACTATTTAAAAAAAACCGCATATTTAGAAGTTTGAATACTATGATAATACTTCTTCTAATATTGTTTCCTTCAATGTTAATTACTTTTTTGGGATCTTTTTTGATTGTTAAGAAATTATTAGAGCCTTCATGACCGGAGAAACTTTATCTTTTTAAGATAACTGAGGAGTGATTCAATCCGGATTTCCTCCAATCCTTCCCTGCGATACAGTCCAAAATGAATTCATAATCATTTTTTTTATTCACGAAACCGGACAACCGCATGGGTTGCTCATACTTTCAAACTACTTTTTCATGCCCCAGAACTTAATTACGATGCCCCAGAACTTAATTCTTAACTATATAAATGTCTGATAAAGCTTGTTTTGGAAGTTTTGACTAAAAGGAAAAGCCCCGGCTTTGGGTACCGGAGCTTAATTTAAAGCAGAAATTCTGGTTTACATTGGGTGATTAGAGCCGATGAGGCAATAGAATTGGTATGAACAATGTTTTTGGGGTTGTTTACAAATTTAATTAGAATACGTTGAAATGTGTATAGAGGTTTCCTCACGATTCATCTAAGTGGAAACACCTATTTTTGATTTGGATTTGTTTCAATCGTGAATTGGGATTTGTTTTAATCGGGAATTG
>DAIPYE010000085.1:8133-13307 GCA_036782915.1 Bacteroidota bacterium
TTGTTTTAATTGGGAATTGGGAATCACGAATTTGTTTCAAACGGGAATTTAAGAAATGTTTAAAAGCTGAAGCTCATTCATTGTAATCATTCAATCATTCAATCTTAGTTAAAATTCGAGGTTAAACCCAGAATTAAAATTCCTGTTAGGCGACTGGATCCTTTCAAGCTCCTGATATGAAACGTCGAAAAGATTATTTACTGCAATAAAGAATGACATCTTATTTGTTATTTCCTTGCTGAGCTTCATGCTTGTAAGGAAATATGATTCCGGTTCTTCGAGCTTGTAGAAAAGAACTTCATCTATCGAGCTCAGATATTTCCCGTTGATGTCCAGATTGAATCCATAATAAGTGAAATTGGTTGTGAATAAAAAATTATTCACGGGCTTATACGGCAGGTAGTCGTCTTTCCGGTCAGCTGAAAGATCCCTTGCATTAAGATATGTATAGCTTATATTAAAAAAATATTCAAAAGGATTGCTGCCTATATTTAACTTTGAATTATAATCCAGGGAAAATTCAAATCCTTTAATCTGCGAATCGGCAATATTGCGTACCTGAAATGGTCCGTAAATGGAATTTCCGGTATTTACATATTGTATGAGATCCTGATATTTGTTAAAGAAAAATGCCATGTCAAACGTGAATCTGTTGGTAAACTGTTTTCTCACACCAATCTCGGCTGAGACCATCTGTTCGGGACGCAGATTTGAGTTATAAAGAAAATCAAAACCTCCGAACAATTCCTTTTTAAAATAGATCTCTGCAATTGACGGAGCCCTGAATGCCCTTCCAACAAGAAATCTGTAAGCTGTATTCTTTATCACATCATTACTCGTCACAGGAGAATATACAATTGAAAATTTCGGACTAAGTTCAAATGACTGAACTCCTGAAACAACTTTATTGAGATCTAGCCTTGCGCCGAGAGTAGCTTCAAGCTCTGAATTTCCGAATTTATCTTTTATCACCTTAAACTGATCCTGCGCAAATATCCCGACATTATTCATCTGCTGATTTCCGTAAAGTATCTCCTGCGGGTCGGATTTTACTATGTTCATCTGGAAATCTATACCTGATACCAGATAGTTGCTTTTGCCAAACTGAAAATCCACCTGAGATATGTTACCGAGATTATAGGAATCTATATATGTGTTCAGTCCTTTTCCTGTATCAGCAAACTCAATGGATACGGGATTGTTAGGATTATAAAATGAATTACTCTTCAGATAATAATAGTAAAACCTTGTTGTATATTTTGATATTGCATTTGGAATTGCCCTGTAAAAGAGATCATAACTCTGAGTTTCTTTTTTTATTTTGTCTCCGATATAGTAATCAGCAACTTTATAAGGGTCCGCTACGCTTCCTGCCTGCTTTCTCCAGTAATGAGGAAAGCCGCTGTTGGAATTAGTGTACTGAAGTGTTACTTCAAGATCACGGTTTCCGAAAACATCAAAGGTGAACTTTCCTATGCCTGAATAAAAATCATAGTTGGTCTGCTGGGAATGCCCGTCGTTGCTGTTGTAATCAAGATTAAGGAGATATGAGAATTTCTTTATTGTATTGCTGTGTATAATGTCTGCCGATGAAAAGGTAAGAAGATTATCCGTAAATTTTAAGCTGTCTGCCAGTTTCTGATAAAATCCGTAATTGAAATTTATTCCCGTGAAGGAATTGTATGTTGGCTTTTTAGTAATGACATTCACTACTCCGCCTATGGCGCTCGAACCATAGAGTGAGGAAAATGCGCCTTTTACAACTTCAGTTCTTTCAATAATTGACACGGGGATCAGTGACCACAAAGCTCCTTTGGAATCACCCGTAAGTGAAGGTCTTCCGTCAAGCAAAAGCAATACACGGTTGCCTATTCCGCCTCCGGCTACATCAGATGAACCTCTTATCGAAAGAGAACTTACATTAATTCCGCTGCTGCGGTTGAGTGTTACACCCTGCACCTGTTCGAGTACGTTATCAAATGTCTGTATATTCTTTTTTCTTATCTCGTCTGAAGTGACAATTGAAATAGAAGAAGGGGTCTGCTGCAGCGTAACTTCTGTTTTGGTTGAGGTTACATTGATCTTGTCAATTTCTATCTCCGCGATCTTTAAGAATATATTAAGTGATTTGCTCTTTGATGCTTCGACCATTATCTTGTTCGTGTAATTTTCATATCCCATGCACGTTACCGTTATTTCATAAAGTCCCGGTTCAAGATTATTGAATTTATATATTCCGGAGATCTCAGACTGGGTCTGAAGATACTCTTTTGTGTCCTGTCTGTTTATCTTAATATTCGCCAGAGCAACGACAGAGTTTGATTCTTCATCTATTACTTTTCCTTCAAGAGATCCCTGCGGAAATGCAATTACAGGCAAACTCAAAAAAAGAAAAAGCAGAACCAATTTCAATATGATCCTGCTTTTAGTTATTATAAAAGTAATTTTAGAAAAATAATTCATTAAAATATTTTAGTAAACTTTCTTAGTCGTATCTGACCAGGAAAGAAAATCAATTCCTGCTGTTCCCTGATTCTCTGAACCAATTGTTGCCTTCTTCGAAGGGTTTAATAAACAGGTTATACCGCCGGGATAAATAGCTCTCAGGGTATCACAACCGTAAATTCCCATTATCGGACTTTGACCTCCGCTTGTTTTTCTGAAACCGACTGATACTACATACTCGCCCGGATTCAGATCTTTTAATTTATAGTTGTAATTGAGATTCAAAACATTGTTTGTTCTTGTTACTTTAATTGTATCATATGCCGAAGGTCCGGCTGTAGGAGGCCATCCGGTGGATGGATATGCCGAAATAAGATACGTTCCTCCGTTTAAAATGAAGTTCGTATCTACAAAAGTAACTTTTCCGTTAATCGTTTTCGCATCCGGACCTGTCGGTGTTACCGGATTATCATCATCATCACTGCAGCTGTAAACTGAAACAAATAATAATGCTATAATTAGTATTTCAAAAATTCTGAAATTAAATTTCTTTTTCAAGTTATCTCCTTTTATTTTTTTAATTTATAATTTGTTGCTTTGTTTAAAAAAACCTTGATATGATATATGGAACAATCAGCCACAATAAACCTTTTGCCAGGAACAGAGCAAATCCTATTACCCCGAGCTTTTTGATCCAGCTGAGTATATTTATGTTTGTGTTATCTTGCAATTACTTCGTAGGTTTTAAAATCTGAAGTCATAGGTACTTCTTCCCCTTTTTCTTTAGCAATCTTAATATCTTCAAATCCCCTTCTGTGTCCGTCTATGAATTCTTTCGATTTTGTCCATTCCTTGAATGCATCTTCCGAATCCCAATGACTGACTATTAAATAATCACCTTCTCCGGTTCTCGGCTTAAGCACTTCCATAAATTCAAATCCCGGCATTCTGTCAATAGCATGAGCTCTTGAACCGAATAATTCTTCAAATCTTGGTTTGTAATGATCCTTACAGCTAATAAAATTTATTGCTACAAAACTTTTTTTGTCTGAACTCATTTTTTTAAGTATTATTTTATATTCATTATTAATTCACTGATCTTTATACGAACAATTATCAGTAATTTGTTATACAAATATAATTCTTATTAAGACTAAGTTCAAATAAGAAATTAAAGCACTCTTAATAAATATCCTTTTAAATATTTTGTTTCCGGCATCTGTGGAATTACAGGGTGGTCAAAAGAACAATTTCTGAATTCAACTATCTGTATCTTTCTTTTAGCTTCTTCCGAACTCTTTACAAGCATATCTTCAAAATTCTTTTCATTGATATGATATGAACAGGAAAATGTGAATAAAAATGAATTCGGTTTGAGTAATCTCATCGCTTTATAATTTAATTCACTATAACCTTTCAAAGCAGTAAATAAGTTCTTCTTTGATTTTGTAAATGACGGCGGATCAAGTATGATCATGTCATATCTTTCCTGTGTATGAAAAAGATCATTCATATATTTAAATACATCCTCTGAAATAAAATTGATTTTGCTTAAGTTATTGATAACGGAATTACTCTTTGCAGCTTGAATGGAATGGACTGAAGAATCCACTGCTGTTACTTCTTCTGCATCAGCATATGCAGCGTTAAGAGCAAACCCTCCTTCATTGCAGAAAAGATCCAGCACCCTGCTTTTATCATTAATGTATCTTCTCAGCAGAAGCCTGCTTTCACACTGATCAAGATAAAAGCCTGTCTTCTGTCCGTTGAGAAGATCTATTTTATACTTTATGTTATCTATAGAGACAACAAAAGTTTTATCATCACTTCCGGTCTTGTTATATACTGTTCCTTCTCTTTTTTCCAGACCTTCCAGAACCCTGAGCTCATTGTCATTCTTTTCCACGATCAGATCAGCTTTGAAATTCTCTATAAGAATCTCTTTTATAATTTCCGAGTATTCATTCATTCCGTATGAAAAGATCTGATATGAAAATTTATTTTCAAACCTGTCTATGATAAGTCCGGGCAAATGATCGCTCTCACTGTTAACTAATCTGTATACTTCCCTTTCAGGTTTGATCTTTTTCCGGAGTGAGTTAGCAAGACTTATCCTTTTAAACATGAACGCTCTGTCGATCTCTTCATCTTTATCGGTTAAGTGTCTGTATGCTATCAGTGAGTTTTTGTTGTAAAATCCCTTACCGAGAAATTTACCCGAACTTGAGAACAGTTTCACGACTTCCCCGTTCTTAATTTCACCTTCAATGTTTTCCAGCTCATTGCTGAATATCCACTGATGACCAAGCTTCAGTCTCCTGTCTTCGTTTTTCTTTAATGTTAATGTTGACATATCTTTAGTTGATAGTTAGTAGTTAAGCAGTTAAGCAGTTAAGCAGTTAAGCAGTTAAGCAGTTAAGCAGTTAAGCAGTTATTGGATAAAGATTAATAATTTAATAACTCGAAATTCGTAACCCGTAACTTGTAACCCATAACCCGTAAATCGTAACTCGTAATTCGTAGCTCTTAACTATTAATTTGTAATTTGTAACTCATAACCCGTAATTCATAACTCGTAACTCGTAACTATTAATTTGTAATTTGTAATTTGTAATTCGTAACTATTAACTCGTAACTCGTAACTATTAATTTGTAATTTGTAACCCATAACCCATAAATCGTAACTCGTAATTCGTAGCTCTTAACTATTAATTTGTAATTTGTAACTC
>DAIPYE010000086.1:0-13247 GCA_036782915.1 Bacteroidota bacterium
CTCAAGTCCTGCTATCATTGCAGAAAATACCCTTCCCTGTCCGAAATGCTTTACAGCATCGACAAGTGAATCCTCCCATAATTGTCTTCCGATATTTGCATCTTTTCCGGGAACAATAGCTTTCCAGTATCCTTTGTCAAAAACTTCGAAATTAAACGATACAGAATGAAGTCCGAGATCGTGAAGTAATTTTACTTCTTCAATATTTTTTGTCGGTGAAACTGTCATTAAGAGTTTTGTTCTTTCTCTGTCATTTGCATAAGGAAATCTCTTTGAAAGTTCTTCAAGGATCTGTATTGTTCCTCCAAGTCCCTGCTTATCCGGAGGAGTGCCTCTTGTTAAAATTGATTTCGGATCAGCATGATATTTTTTTGCAGTCTCTATTACATCAGCTACCTGTGATGCTGTTTTTCTTGCATTGGAAATATTTTCATCCGGATAAAAATCCTGCGCTGGTGTGAGATTACAAAATCTGCATTCAGTCCCGGTTCGGAAATAATCGCAGTAATAATTCCACGTGAAGTTAAGATTACAGATTCCGTTATACACAACAACTTTTTCAAACGGCATCAGGTCATTTGTATAATTTTTCGAAAATGGCGGCAGAGAAACAAATTCACCTCTGCATATTTCATTTCCGTTTTTATCTTCAATTTTAACGGAAGAATCCGATATTCTAAGTCTGAAATTCGCTTCAGGATTTTCCCTGACCTGAACGAATATGTCTTCGGGTAACTTTAATTCAGCAGGTAAAAAACAATTCGCTCTGTTTTCTTCCCAGCCCTGATCAGCGATCAGATCTTTCCTTAATTCATTTAATCTTAATCCGTTTATCAGCAGATCGCACTTTAATTTTATTAATTCTTTTCTGTCGTTCATTTGTATGAGTAAATTTTAAATATAAATTAAAAAAATCCCGGAAAGATTGTCCCGGGATTATTTTGAAAATGTTAAAGTTCTGTAGAAAATTTATCGCAAATGCTTATTTCCAAGATCCGGCTGGTGGAAATATTGAATGTGATTTCTCACAAGCATTATCCCAAGTTCCTGCAGGAGGAAATATTGAATGTGATTTCTCATTAGCATTGTCCCACGAACCAGCCGGCGGGAAAATTGAATGAGATTTTTCACTTGCATTGTCCCATGAACCTGCAGGGGGGAATATTGAATGTGATTTTTCACTTGCATTATCCCATGATCCTGCCGGTGGAAAAATTGTGTGTGAACTTGTTTTAACGTCTTCCATAAATTGTTTTAATTTGTGAATAATTTGAATTTTAAACCTTGCAAACATAATATTTTAAAATTCCATTTACAATTTAGAAGCTAATATTTCTTAAAAAAATTAAATTTCCACTTCAAAATCTTAGTTTTTCTTTAGAATTCTGTATTAATTTAATTATTAACTACCATTCTCCGGCAATTGAAATCCTATTTCCTCTTTAGGCTTTGAATCTTCCTTTACCTTTTTCTAAGGTCACAATTTGTGAACTTACAAAATTATACTCATTTCGATTTAAAGTGAGCATAAAGTCCGCCGGAAATCTCTTGAGATTTCTTTTGACTGCCTGCTTTAATACCTTAGTTTCAGTTCCATAAAGCTACGCCAGATCTTTATCAAGAAATACTTTCTCTCCCCTTAAAAGTAGTATCTTTTCTGCAATTACTTCTTCTTTCAGCTTTATTAATTCAATACTCCTATTCATTTTGATTTTTAAATTATCAGCAAAGGATTAATTGATTAGAAAATGTAATTTTGAATAAATCAGAGTTTTGCAGCAACAACCATCGGTGCTTTAATTATTTCTATAGTTCCTCCTCTTTCATCAATAGCATTAATAACCAAAATATAGATTCCTATCCTTAATTTAAGATTATTATCATCAAGTCCGTTGAAGATAATTACACCTTCGTTCCCCGAAACAGAATTGTTTGCCAGCGTTTTTACCATCCTTCCTTTTATATCAAATATTTTCACCCGCAACTGGGAAAACTGTGCATTAAGTTTATACTTTATCATTGTGAAATCTTCAAATCCGTCTCCGTCAGGTGAGAATGGATTTGGTGTCACAGATACTTTAGAATTTGAAGTTATATTTGTCATGAAAATACTGTTTTGCAATCCAGGTGTTCCGCCAGATGGTTTTGTGCAAGAGCTCCAGTTGTTTGCAGCATTAGAAGGAAAGCCGGGGTTAATTCTCTCAAGTGAGATTCCCTTTGTATCCTGAAAATTCGGATTATTCCAGCCCGGATCATAAGCGACTGCGTCAATTATATTATTTAAACTGTCCGTAACAGTTATAGTCTCGCCGGTATTTGTTAAACTCATCCCTGTTATAAATTTTACAATTTGATTTTCTTCGGGAAATTTCAAATATGAATAGCTATTATAAAGTGTGGAATCATGAGCAAGGATTAAATAATCTCCCGGATCAAAATACAGATCACCCATAGAAATTATTACATTTACAGAAGCTTCTTTGTATTTCCATCCTTTGAGATTAATTGTCTGTGAAGTTGAATTAAATATCTCTATCCATTCAGATTGATTTGTAAATGGATCATACATTATTTCGTTAATTACAACTCCGTTCCCGCCATTGCCCTGTTTGCTTATATAAATTCTTTTAATGATTACATTATTCAAAGTATCATTGTCCGGAGGAAAATTTATCATAGCGATAAATTGATTTAAGCCGGTATCTGCATTTGCGATTGAAAAATTGTATTCCAGAGAATCGTTTTGATCAAGTAACAGATAGAGTTTCAAATTTATGAGTTCACTATTTTGAGCGATGCTGTCCTGATTCAGATCCTTATAAATATTCAGCGAAAAATTATCTGCTCTGTTAATTCCGATATTTTTAACTTTAAAACTCAGTTCAAGTGTTTCTCCTTCTGCCGGAAATGCAGGAAGATAAGTAAAAGATTTTAACACAAGATCATAAGCTTTTGGAGTAATGGAATTTTCCTTTCCGGGAGTGGCAAATACCGGACTGGTAGAAGTTCCCCAATTTTCTGCTTCATTTGAATTACCGGTGGAAATTCTTTTCTCAAGAGAATATCCTCCGGTATTACCTCCCCAAGCAGTTTGATAAGAAACAGAATCTTTTCTTAAATTTGCAGGATCAATTAAAATCAGATTGTCACCTGTGTTATTTAAAGCACTCCATAAAGTTTGAACTAACTTTCCGCTGTTTCCCGGGAATTGTGTCTTAAATCTATTTGAATCCTGACAAACTATTAAGTAAGAATCGGGAAGAATAATTATGTTTTGAGTGGTAATTGTCCGTTGAGTGGCTGTAGCATCTTTCCACTTCCAGTTCTGCAGATTTACATCTGAATTTCCTGTATTGTATATCTCAAACCACTCATTACCGGCATCTGCCGGCGCATACATTATTTCATTTATTACAATCTGAGAATACAAAGATGTACATGTGAAAATTATCAATATGAAAATTAAGGTAAATTTCTTTTTCATTTTAAATTATTTTTTAATTCCATTGAAAGCAAATAATAATTTTCTCAATTTAAACTAAATCAAAAACCCAAACTATCAACTTTACAATATAAGATGAGAATTTACCTAAAATGTGAGAAGCTGTTTATTTTTATTATAATTTTTTTTCTTTTCAATATTTCCTGCAAATCACAGTCAGATGAAATTAAGAATAAATACGCCATTGCCTTCATTAATACACCTGTTTTGAATACAAGCGATTTTGAATCAGTATTTGGCGGAAATTCAGGGACTGAAGTAAAACTGGACAGTAAAGGTTTGATAAGAGAAATGGAGTTTATTGCTTTTCCAAATACAGCATTTGAAATTCTCGAAACTATTCCGAAAGATGGATATAATATTTACAGGATAGCAACTAATGATTATCAATATAATTCTGCTGATCTGTTCATTGACAGCAGGTTTGTACATATTTTGGATTCAATTCCTTCTGACAGAATTATCACGATGCCTTCAAAAGAAATTATAATTGAAAAAATGAATTCACTGGAAGGGTTTCAGTATATGTGGGGAGGAAATTGCGGGGACGGAATCGAACAGTTAATTGAATTTTATAAACCTGCTACTGAACTTCAGAATAGTACTAAGGATCTATGGACACTCAAAGGAGTCGACTGCTCAGGACTGATATATGAATCAACAGGCGGCGCAACTCCGAGGAATACATCTTCACTTATAAATTACGGTGAAGGAGTTGATATTGCGGGAATGAATGCAAAGCAGATCTCTGAAATTGTAAAACCGCTTGATCTGATAGTCTGGAGCGGTCATGTGATAATTGTACTGGATGAAAATACTGTAATTGAAAGCACGCCAGATCTGGGAGTTCATAAAAGTGATCTGCTTTCCAGATTAAAAAGTGTTATAAAAGAAAGAACCCCTGTCAATGACTGGGGTTCTTCAAATGGTAAAAAGTTTGTAGTGAGAAGATGGATTTAAATCAATTAAAAATTATGAATTAAAAATTACGAATTAGCTGCCTAACTGCTAACTGTCTAACTGCTTATTTCCTGTCTCCGAAAATTCTCAATAAGAACATAAACATATTAATAAAATCCAGATACAGCATCAGCGAACCAAACACCGCTCCTTTTTTACCCTGCTCAGAATCTGCATCAGTAGCCTGGCTCATTCTTTTTATCTTCTGTGTATCATAAGCTGTTAAACCGACAAAGATCAGAACTCCGGCATAACTGATAATATAATTCATTGTATTACTTTTTAAAAAAATATTTACAACTGAAGCAAGTATCAATCCGATCAGCGCCATGAAGAAAAATGTACCGAATTTTGACAGATCCATTTTAGTCAGATAACCAAAAGCGCTTACTGCACCGAACATTCCGGCGCAGACAAAGAATGTTGCCGCTATTGAAGTTCCTGTATAAACTAAAAATATAGCCGACATTGTCAGACCTGTCAGAGCAGAATAGAGAAAGAATCCTCCGATTGCTGCTGCTGCGGGGATCTTGTTAATTGCAAATGTTAATCCCAATACTACTCCAAGTTGCAAAAGTACAATTATGATCAACAGAAATGAATTGGAATAAAGAGTTTCAACAAAACTGGATTTTGAAACACCGTATGCAATTACGCCTGTGATGGCAAGTCCCATTGCCATCCAGTTATAGACATTCAGTAAAAACTTTCTTGTTTCAGCAGTTGAAAACGAAGCGTCAACAGCTCCGGTATAATTTTGGGTTTGATTCATATTTTTTATAGTTTATTTTTTAATTGTATGAGTAAGTTAAAATATTTTTTACTTTAAAATAATTCCATAATTTTAAAAATCAATCCAGAGGTTTCATACCCATTGCTTCCCACTCTTCCTTTGATGGTCCGTAGATTCCCGGAACTTTCAGTCCTGCCTGTCTCATCAGAACTGTCATTTGCCCTCTGTGATGTGCCTGATGTAGAATTAAAGCCGAAAGTGTAATCCCTCTTTTCCATCTTTCACCGTAAAGATCGTCTTCTATGTTAAGTGTTTCATCTTTCCAGCTTCTGTTAACCAGTTCAGAGAAAAAATTTGATGTATTTTTATAAGTATCCTTTATTTCAGTCGCGGATTTGGGAATTTCAGAATTTTCAGTTGGTCCCTCGATTTTCAAACCGGTTTTTCCCATCATTTCCGGAATCGTGTGGATAAGATGCCACGCAAGAAATCCCAGTGATCTTCCGTCAGGAGTAATTTTTTGCTTTAACGATTCATCAGTTAAATTGTCAAGAACTTTCAATGTTGCATCACTTTCATACTTCCAGTCTTTCTGAAATTGGTCAATTGATGTGTACATATTAGTTTAGTTGATTTAATTGGTTTAATTGGTTTAATTGGTTTAGTTAGTTTAGTTAGTTTAGTTAGTTTAGTTAATTTAGTTAGTTTAGTTGGTTTAGTTAGTTTATAATAATCAGACTTTTATTCCTTTAATTTAATACTACTCTCAACTCACTCAACTCACTTTACTTCAATCCGTAATTTGGAGCTTCCTTTGTGATCTTCACATCATGAGGATGCGATTCTTTTAAACCGGCATTTGTAATTTTTACAAAGCGGGTTTTTGTTTTCATTTCCTGAATATTTTTAGCTCCGCAATATCCCATGGCTGCCCTAAGTCCGCCTAGAATCTGATAAATTGTGTCGCTTACATTTCCTTTGTAAGGAACGATACCTTCAATTCCCTCAGGTACAAGTTTATTTATATCGTCTTCCATATCCTGAAAATATCTGTCACGGCTTCCCGATTTCATAGCTTCCATCGATCCCATTCCTCTGTAAACTTTATAACTTCTTCCTTCATAAAGAACTTTTTCTCCGGGTGCTTCCTCTGTTCCTGCAAATAAACCTCCCAGCATTACAGTATCCGCTCCGCCTGCTATGGCTTTTGCAAAATCTCCGGTCTGTTTCACGCCGCCGTCTGAGATCACAGGTATTTTATTTTTCATGGCAACTTTCGCGCAGTCTATAACCGCTGTCATCTGTGGTACACCTACTCCGGCAATTATTCTTGTAGTACAGATTGCACCTGCGCCTATCCCGACTTTTATACAATCCGCTCCCGCTTTTATAAGATCAAGTGTAGCCTCTCCGGTTGCAACATTTCCGGCAATAATTTCAATATCAAAATCCTTCTTTATTTTTTTTACCATTTGAATTACACCGAGTGAATGTCCGTGCGCTGTATCCACTACTATTACATCAACTCCTGCATTTATTAATTGCTTAACTCTTTCTATTGTATCAGGCGTGACTCCTACGGCTGCTCCGGCTCTTAATCTGCCGAATTTATCCTTGCATGCATTGGGAAATTTTCTTCGTTTCTGAATATCTTTAAATGTGATCAAACCTCTCAGAATTCCGGCTTTATCTACCACAGGCAGCTTTTCAATTCTGTATTTCTGCAGGATCACTTCCGCTTTTTCAAGGTCTGTTCCCAGTGGCGCAGTTACAAGATTTGCTTTGGTCATTATATCCGAAACAAGCTGTGTTTCATCAGGCTCAAATCTCAGATCCCTGTTTGTGAGAATTCCGATCAGCATATTCTTATTATTCACAATGGGAATTCCTGAGATCTTGTATTTCTGCATCAGTGCAAGCGCTTCTGCAATAGTTTTATCAGAAGTCAGAGTGATCGGATCTCTTATCATTCCGCTTTCACTGCGTTTTACTTTATCAACTTCAGATGCCTGTGTATCGATCGACATATTCTTATGAATTATACCAATACCGCCTTCACGGGCAATTGCTATTGCCATTTCACTGCCTGTAACTGTATCCATTGCCGCCGACAAAACCGGAATATTAAGCTCTATATTTTTTGTCAGACGGGATTTAATATTTACATCCCTCGGAAGGACACTGGATTTGTCAGGAATTAATAATACATCATCAAATGTAATTGCTGTATCTATGATCTTTTCAGATTTCATTTTTGGATTAAGGAATTAATTTAGCTTTAAGTAGATCTTTATAAATATTTTCCGGTACGAGGTTTCCGTCAAATGAACGAACATACATTATATGCAGATGAGTCGGAGATCGTGTCTGATATGCATTCTTTCCTGTTCTCCCCATTGTACCCAGAGAAGATCCGGGTTCGACAAAATCTCCTGTACTTACATAAACTTCTTTCATGTGTGCATAATAAAATAATCCGTTCGTGAAATTGTCATACACATAAACTATGTTTCCTCCTTTAATATCCATCATAGTATTGTCCCAGTTTTTTCTTGTTTCCACCACAATCCCGCCGCTCATTGATAAAATTTCAACCGGTTCATTTGTATTATCTTCCAGGCAATCCTGATTACTGTCATCTATGAAAATATCATGAGCAGGATGCCCTCCGGAATTCTGACTGAAAAAATCAAAACCTGCTGTTATATATCCGTTTCCTCCGAATCCTCCGATTGCCGTCGGCGCATATCCTTTGACAGGAAATACCCATTCATTGTCAGAATACTTTTTTATTTTTTTTGCTTTCACATTTTTTTCCATAAAATCCCACAGATCATTGGTGAATTTATTCATAGAATCAATTGCAGCTTGTCTTGATATTTCTCCGTCCCTGATTTCTTTTACTATCGGATACCACCTGTTTGCGATATCCGTGTTGACAACATAAAACGCTTCATCAGACTTCAGCGCATTCAGCTTTTGTAAAATTGATGTCAGAGAAACATTATAGTTGATTTTTTTGATCTCTGTTTTCTTCTTGCTTTTTTTGGTTTTCTTATCTTTATCATCTGCAAATGCAGGATTAAAACTTTGAAGACATAACACCCATGTAAAAAGCAATACTGTCAGAATTTTTATAAGCTTCAAAATAATTTTATTTATTTAGAATCAGAAATCGGAAAACAATCTGTAATTAAAAGAACTATTTATCGACAATTTCAATTTCGTTTGTAACTATTACCGTACCGTCGGGTTTAAGTGCGCTGACTTTATACTTCCCGGGATTTTTAAAATTCACATCCTCAAAATACACATAGTCCATATTTGATTCAGTATCAAATGGATATGTATCTACAGCTTCTCCTGATTTCAGATCCGTAATGTTAATATTTACTTTTTCTACACCGAGCTTCTTTTTTGAAGGTCTTATGTCCACCATTACTGTTAATCTACCCGGAGTATATTTCATACTCTTTCCTTCGCATTTGTCAGAAGCCAGATCGTATTTCTCGCAAAAGTAAAGTTTATCTGATTTTGAATCAGATGTCATTTCGCTGATCATGCCGCAGCTTAAAAGAAGTGTTACAAAAATAAATAATGCTGTAATGGATTTAAAATATGTTTTGTAATTTTGATTCATAAGTTAAATTTAATTTAGAGGTTTATAAAAAACTCAGACATTTTTAAATATCTGAGTTTTATTTAAATTAATTAAAGACCTAATTTATCTTTAATTGATCCTGCCAGACTGGCTAATCCGCCGGAAACATCTTTACCCGACATGACTGCTTCCACCTGCTCGGACATTCCCGCAGGAAGTTTCTCTTTAACAAATCCCATTACTGTTTCTACTGCTGATTTTGCCTGCTCGGGAGAAATCCCGGTCTTATCGGCAACAAGTTTTACCAGATCTTCCATTATTGTTTGTTTAAGTTATTAAATGTTGTGGGTTTAATTATAATTTTTTTATTTAAAACCAGCCGGTTTTTTTCTTCCTGCTTGTACTCCCGCCGATTCCCAATACTCCTAAAAGCCCTCTTGTCAGTTCCCTCGCAACTGTTCTGCCAACCTGTCTTGCAGTTGTACTGGTTAAAACTTTTTCAACTGTACTTTTCTCTTCTTTTACATTTGTAGTTTCTGTTCCATTTTCTGAATTCTTTATTCCCTGTTCTGCAATTTCATGAGCTGCATTAAGTTTATTTGTCAATATTTCATAAGCGCTTTCCCTGTCGATAATCTGATTGTATTTATGTGTTAATGTTGATTTGCCTACTAATGTATCTATTTCCATTTCATTCAATATATCCATCCTTGATGCCGGTGCGCAAAGAAGCGTTGCTGCAAGCGGAGTTGGATTTCCCTTTTCACTCAGAACAGTTACTGCTGCTTCACCGATTCCCATTGAAGTCAGAAGCTCTTCTATATTGTAAAACTCAGAGATCGGATAATTCTGAGAAATAAGCTTTATCTGCTTTCTGTCATTTGCAGTGAAAGCTCTCAGCGAATGTTGTACCTTCATTCCAAGCTGACTCAATACAGAATCCGGAATATCAGTCGGATTCTGTGTACAGAAAAATATTCCGACACCTTTTGATCTGATAAGTTTGATTATTGACTCGATCTGTGATAATAAAGCTTTTGATGCTTCCTGAAAAAGCAGATGAGCTTCGTCTATGAATATTACCAGCTTCGGCTGATTAGAATCGCCTTCTTCCGGAAATGTATTGTAAATTTCAACAAGCATACAAAGTAAAAATGTAGAAAATAACTTAGGTTTGTTTTGAATGTCTGTCAGTCTTATAATGGATATCACGCCTTTTCCTGTTTCATCAATTTTGACAAGATCTTCTACTTCAAATGAAGATTCCCCGAAAAAAAGATCTGCCTGCTGCTGCTCAAGCTCTATGACCTTTCTTAAAATTGTCCCCGTGGATGAGGTCGAGATCTTACCGTAAGAAGATTCAATTTCCTTTTTACCTTCCTCTGTAATATACTGCAGCATTTTTTTGAAATCTTTCAGGTCGAGTAAAGGATATTTATTGTCATCACAATATTTGAAAATAACTGAAACTATTCCGGTTTGTGTATCATTCAGTTCAAGAATTTTTGAAAATAAAACCGGACCGAATTCTGAAACAGTGGCTCTTAATCTTACTCCTTTTTCATTCGAAATAGTTAAAAGTTCAACGGGAAATCCTGAAGGTGTATATTGAATTCCAATCTTCTGTGACCTTTCTTCAATTTTCGGATTTGTTTCTCCGGGCTGCGCAAGTCCGCTCAGATCACCTTTTATATCCATCATTAATACCGGAACTGATTTTGATGAAAGACCTTCGGCAATAATCTGTAATGTTTTAGTCTTTCCTGTTCCAGTCGCGCCGGCAATGAGTCCGTGCCTGTTCATTGTTTTTAACGGAAGTTTTATATGAACTCCCTGAAGTGTCTCTGAATTTAAGATCGAACAGCCTAAAAGAATGGAATCACCTTTAAATGAATATCCTTCGTTTATCGAATTAATAAATTTTTCTTTGTCAGCCATTTAATTGAGATTCGTGAAATGTTTGGTTTTAGATTTAAATCATTATAATCATTTAAATATTTTATTAAAATTTAAAAATCGGTGATATTATTAAGTTTATGTAAATTGGTTCTTAATCTGATGCAAATCACTCCGCTGAGTTACTCAATTTTTATATTCTTCTCTTTCACAGGTTCACCGTTTGGTGAAGGAGGAAGTTTCGGCAGAGTTATTTTTGCGATGTGAAAAAAATGTTGTCTGTTGCTATTGTCATAGAACCCTGTGATAAAGAAGTAAGGCAGAGAAAGAGAATTTGTTATTTTCTCTGAGTCGAACTTGAATAGTTCCATGACATTTAAGTTTATTTGATGTGAAAGACTTAGAAGTGACATAAAATACTATCTTGTCAACTGGATATGAGTGAATATAGTCCGGATCCAATTCCAAATTATTTATTTAGCTGACCTCTGAAAATTAATTGCATTTTTAGAATAAAATATTCTTCATAATTTTGTAAAGAAAAATTAAGAACAGATATACACCATCATGATAAAACCTGCCACGCCATATTCTAACACTTTAACACTAGTAAAATAATTATGAAGTCTTATAAAAAAATATTTTATCTTTTCATAGTTTTATTCATTACTAATGTAACTAAATCCCATTCTCAGTTAGTGCCTGATTTTAGAGTGAATGATGATTCGACTTCAACCCGATCACAATATGCTTCAAAACTCAGCGCTGACAGGCTTGGAAATTTCACAGTCGTATGGCAAGATCAAAGAAATAACAGACCAAATGTTTATGCTCAAAGATTTGATTATAATGCTAATTTCTTAGGGGTGAATTTCCGAGTTAATTCAATACCTGATTCAGCAGGACGTCCTTCTATTGCTATCACAAAATCAGGTAAAATTGGTATCACTTGGCTTGAGATCAATAGCACAATCCCAAATAGTTCAAAAATAAAATTCCGTGTCTTTAATTCTGATGGAATTCCTGTTTCAGATGAAAAAGTAATATGCGATACTACTGGTAATTTTATGGGTTTTTCTTCAATGGGTGTAAATGAGAGGAGTGAGTTCATTATATCCTGGAATCAAAAAGGAGTTTTATATCAAATAGTTGATTCTGTCGGAAACAAAATAGGAAATAATATTTTGGTTAATGACAATACAGTTTTTGCGGGTCAGGGAGATCCTGCTATAAATGTCAGAGTAGATAATAGTTTTATCATAACGTGGAGTGATACAAGGCCTCCATCCGGTGGAAGCGCGGATGATATTTATTTTCAAATGTTTGATCAATTTGGAACAAGAATAGGAGTAAATCAAAAAGTGAATGATGATGTTTCGACTTTCAATTTACAGTTAGCTCCAAAGATATCATCTAATGAACTCGGGGAATTCTTAATTGCTTGGTATGATGACAGGTTAGATAATAGTCATAGTGAAATATTTGCCCAAAATTATACTAATAATGGATTTAAAATTGGAGTTAACTATAGAGTATCTGAAAGTTTTATTAATTATGGAAAAGGAATATGTAATGTATTTCAAAAACCTAATGGTGAGTTTCTTATTGGATGGACCGAATCGAGACCATTTATATCGTCGCCTTATTTTCAAAGATATGATTCTTCCGGAATCAAAATCGGGAATAATTTTTTAGTATCCAGTCAATTCCCTGGAGTTAATAAAAGTTATAGTGATTTTATTATATATAATGATAAGATTATAAGTGTTTGGAATGATGAACGCAATGGACCTTTTGATGTCTATAGTAATATCAGATCGTTCACAAATCCTGATACAACTGTAAACATTATTCAAACTTCTTCTTTTATTCCTGAAAATTTTACTTTATATCAAAATTATCCGAACCCTTTTAATCCTACAACTTTAATATATTTTGATATCAAACTAAGTGGTATTTATAAATTAGAGATATTCAACAATCTCGGTCAGAACGTTAAAGAGATATTTCATAAAAGTTTTAATCCCGGAACTTATCAGCTTAATTTTGATGCTAATGGATTAAGTTCCGGAATATACTACTATATTCTTTCTTCCCCAAAGGAAAGATTTGTTAAGAGTTTGGTTCTTTTAAAATAACTTTTCACAAATCAAAAATCCGCGTTTGCGGTAAAGGAGTAACAAAAATGAAAAAGCTACTTGTTTTATTACTATTCATTTTACTTTTCCCTGTTCAATCATTTCCAGAAGATGATCCTACACTATGTACCATGGATCTGACAGAGAATTCCACTGATCCAATCCCAAATTATATACAACCGTGGTGGAATAATGTACGAATAGGAAAATTTGCAGTTGTTTATGTAGATTTTCCTGACGGAAGATACATCAATGGAAGTGACACACTTCAACCATTTTATGACAACCAGCTTGAATAGGTGAGAGATCATGGAGTATTAGACGCTGCAGGTGAAATGGGAATCGTCTTGGAACAAACAAATATTCAGGCAGGTAATAAATATGTTAAAGCGTCAAAGTATAATTTAGAAGCACTTG
>DAIPYE010000087.1:0-13226 GCA_036782915.1 Bacteroidota bacterium
TAATTGTTAATTGTTAATTGTTAATTGTTAATTGTTAATTGTTAATTGTTAATTGCTAATTATCTCTCTTCACCTTCATCTTCTTCGTAACTGTTTTATTCCTGCTGATCACATTCACAAAATATAATCCGTCTTTTACTTTGCTTATATCAACATCAACCATTCCTTCCTTGAAGTTCTTTAGTTTCTTTTTATAAACAATTTTCTTTTTATCTTCAGTTGATATCTGAACTGAAATGTTTTGATTTTCATTTAAAAAAATATCACAGAAAAATTTTCCCGGATTTCTTATTGGAAAAATATTAAAAATTGGTGTTATGTCTTCTTTGGCAATTGTATCTCCTGTAACAATGAACTGCTGCCTGATCTCTTTCCCGAAATCTGAGTTGTATGCTTTGATCAGTTTTCCGTTTATATCAGTAATGCGGACATAACCGTACCCCTCTTCAGGATTGAACCAGAAGTCAAGTCCGTTGTTTGCCGTGTCACCGAAAATAAATTCATAACGACCTTTAAAAAGTTTTATTGTATCCTTGTAAACTATATTATTTTCCATAGAACCCGGGGCTTTTTGTCTGAGAATAAATCCTTTCTTACTAATTATCTGATAAAAATTTTGTGATGCGCCATTATTTGTTTTAAATTTTAAAATAATTTTCGGATCAAATATCTGAGGCATTATTAGTACTGATGCTTTGTTATTATCAAAATCATATTCATCTTCAAACCCATTCGGATTCAAAAGTGTCACTATGAATTTACTTATCTTTTCTTTTCCGAAATTTATTCCATACAATGTTATATCGGCTGTTTCAGAATTTGCAAGATTGCCTTGCCAGTCATAGAAAAGTGTATCTGCGCCTCCAACTCCATACTTAATTTTTAATTCTGTTAAATTATTACTCCCGTTATTCTTAATTTTAATTTTTGGAAATTCACTTACAGGATTATTTCTCGAATAAATGTCTTCGTCTGAAGGTGAAATTATTTCCTCAATGCTGACATCATTTTCATGAACCGGTTTTTTATAATAAAACAAATATGAACTGAATACATAATTTGCAGTTGGTTTATTAGGATTTACATATTGTTCCATTTCAATGTCAATATTATGTTCGGATTCTTTATTTATTTTAAAATCGTAAACATCTGGAATGACCATTGCTCCCGGACACCAGTTGGCGCGGTCAAAGATCCAGGTTCCAGCCTGCGGATACAAAGGATTGTCTCCGCATTCTTTCCAGATATCTTTCTGATCAATTAATTCATTATCAAAAATAATCTTTCTGTATTTTTTACAAAACTCAGCGCAATTCTCGAAGTCGTCCATCCCATGCCCTGTCTGTAAAATTCTAAGTCTTGCAATGTCAGCATTTTCATTCTTAAATGTAACCGGCTTCAGATAATTTTCTATATCATCAGTTTTATTGCCGTAAGGGAATGAACCTGCCCATAGTTTTTCATATCCTAAAACTTCCATTGCCGGAATCCCTTCCGTAAGTTCAAAGTCAATTGTAATTAACCAACCCCTGTCAGTATTGCTTTCATATCCGGTGTGATTAAATTCTATTTCTACAGAATCGTGCAGTAAAAAAGAAAAGTCTGTAATATCTGATTTCCATGTGAACTTCCAGTCCGGAGTAAATCTCGAACCATAAGGCGAGATCATTCTTGCAAGTTCGATATCAAGCGAAGGATCATTTACACTTCCCTTTCTGCGTAGATAGATATTGTCAATATAATCCCATTCACCGCATCGCTGACTGTCGGGACATTGATAGGAAATTTTTAATATTGCTTTACGGTAACTTTTATTATCCGGAGGGAAAATACTCCAGCTCTTGTAAGGATTAAATCCTCTGGTTGGATCTGTAACAACTTTTGTTTTATTGTGAGTTATAATGTTCAGTGTATCACCTTCAGCCGGAAAAACATTTCCAGATAACAGAAGTGATGCAGAAATTATTAAAAACAGTAATAAATTTTTCATGTTTGAAAATATGGAAACCCGATAAAACAAAAAAGCCTTGAGAAATTCATCTCAAGGCTTTAATAAAATATTACTTTTTGAAATATTACTTCACCTTTTCAGCAAAAACCGTGATACTGTATATTCCAGTCCCGCTTTCTTTGTAATTTTCTATCTCTTCTGCGGTTAAATATTTCGATAAAATATCATTTGGAATAATTATGGCTTTTTCTTTTTGAACTTCAATTTTTTGAAATCCTTTTTTTTCAATTATTCCTAAGTAATCGTTTTTCTGTAACGCGCCTGAAACGCAGCCGGCATACATTTCTCCTGCTTTACGAATATTGTCAGGAAGTACACCTTCCAGCACAATATCAGAAATGCTGAAATGTCCTCCCGTTTTAAGAACTCTCGTAATTTCATCAAATGCTTTTTCCTTATCAGGCACAAGATTTAGTACGCAGTTACTTACAATCACATTTGCAACTTCATCATTCACAGGAAGATTTTCAATTTCACCGAGTCTGAATTCAATATTATTATATCCTAATTTTTCCGCATTCGCCCTCGCTTTATTCACCATTGCTTCCGTGAAGTCCACTCCGATCACTTTTCCCTTTTCACCGGTTTCAGACCTGGCAATAAAACAGTCATTTCCGGCTCCGGAACCCAGATCGATAACAGTATCTCCTTCCTTTATTTTTGCGAATTGTGTAGGAAGTCCGCAGCCGAGACCCAGGTCAGCTTCCGGATTATATCCTTTTAGTTCGGCATAATCATCATTCATAATATTATAAGTTTCATCCGAACAGCATCCGGAGCCGCAACATGAAGTTTCATTTGTTTCCTTACTTTGTAAAGCAATTTCACTGTATTTTTCTTTTACTTCGTTTTTAATTTCTTCTGAGGTTTTCATTATATTTTTTATTTTAATTAATTTATTAAAATTCTATTAATTGTTAATTGTTAATTGTTAATTGTTAATTGTTAATTGTCTAACTGTCTCAGCAGCAGTTCGATTTAAAATTATCCGACTTTGTTTTTGCCTTATTGAAAAAATCATTAAAGCCATTTGCAAATTTTTCAAAAGTTTTCCAGTTTATACAATAGCAGGATTTTGTTCCGTCAAGTGTTCCCTGAATAAGTCCCGCTTTAAGCAGCTCTTTAAGATGCTGGGATACTGTCGACTGCGCAAGGGGAAGAACTTCCACGATCTCTCCGCAGATATACATATCTTTATCGGATATTGTTTTCAGGATCGCAACTCTTGCAGGATGACTGATCGCTTTTGCAAATTCGGCTAATTCTATTTCATTTTTTTTGAATTCTTCTTTTTTATTTACAGCCATGGTTGTTTTTTTTAAAAATTTGATTAATCTTATATCGCAAATATACGATAAATAAATTAAATGTCAAATGCAGAAAACCCTGACGGTGGAATATCACCATCAGGGTTTCGGTAAATTCAGGTATCAGCGAACTGAACTTATAATTTTCTTAATTTTATTTTAAAAGGATCATTCTCTTTGTTTCACTGTAACCGTTCACTTTTAAAGTATAAAAATATATTCCGCTGGATAGAACCGATGCATTAAATTGTACAGAATAATTTCCGGAAGGTTTTACTTCGTTTAATAATTCATCAACTTTCTTTCCACTCAGATCATAAATTTTCAGTGAAACAAATGACTGCTCAGGAATCTCAAAATTCAGGTTCGTGACTGGATTGAAAGGATTCGGATAATTCTGATAAAGTTTAAAGCTATATTCATTATTACTATTGACTCCGGAAGTTCCTGTCAATGTCTGCGAGTATTTTAAAGTTGCAATTTCATAATACTGCGGTGTTCCGGCTTGCCTGCTCCTTCCTGTTACATAAGCATTTCCGGTATTATCAATTGTCATTGCTTCGGAAAAATCGACAAGATTTGAAGGTCCATTGTATATCATGCTCCACAATGAATCCCCGTTTGAATTATATTTAATAGTTGTAAAATCATTACTCCCGCCGGTGACATAAATATTACCGGAATTATCTGTTACGATATCTTTCCCGCCTTCTCCATTCTGAGGATGCAGGTAAATTTTCTCCCACTGAAAAACCCCGCTGCTGTTATACTTAATTGTTGAAAAATATGAAGAGAGCTGATAATAAGATTTGCCTGTTGAGTATACATTACCCGTATTGTCGATCGCTACAGAATTTACTTCATCGTGATTTTCAAGAGTATTTCCCAGACCGTTTCGGGATCTCATCCAGAGAGTGTCGCCGTTTGAATTAATTTTCGTCATAGAAAAATCATCAAATGTCACTGTCCTGTTTGTTCCTCCAAAATATATGTTACCGGAATTGTCTCCAATAAGTACTCTTTTAGATTCCGCAGCATCTGTGGAATATGATTTACTCCAGAGAAGATTTCCGTTTGCATTATATTTTAAAACAGTTGTTCCTCTCCCATAGACAATTACATTTCCGCTTTCATCAACAAAAATATCCTGTGGTATGTTTGTTCCGCCGATCACAAAGCGCTGCGTCCAGACGGAATCTCCCTGCGGACTGTATTTTATTGTTACATAACTCATTGTAGTTGTCCCGAATGAATATCCGCAGACATAAACATTGTTAATATTATCAACTGTCATTGCAACCGGCTGATCCATCGAAGTTGCAGTCGGTCCGTTATATCTTTTCACCCATAATGAATCGCCGTTTGTGTTGTATTTAATAGTTATGATATCATAAGTTCCTGTCGTATTCTCGGATAAACCTGTGACACATACATTCCCTGAATTATCAAGGATCATGTCAATTACTCTGTCCTCAATCAGTCCTGTATATATTTTTGCCCATTGAATATCTCCGGATGAATTGTATTTAATTGTATGATAATCTGTCAGAGTCGCTCCGGTTACAGAAGCTGTAACAAATACATTTCCGGATTTATCAGTTTCAATTCCGGCAATTGTATAAACCTGATTCGCAGAACTGCCATATTTTCTTATCCAGTCCTGATTTACCTGGGAAAACAGATTTGTTTGAACTGATATTATTAAAAGAATTGCAAAAATAATTTTTCTCATATAATAAACTTAACTGAATTATTACTTCAAAATTATTCAATTAAATGCATTTATGAAAATACAATTTTTGAATTTATGTAGGTTTCATATATTTCCGGATTCAGGCAGCATTACTGCGTCAATTACCCAGTAGCCGAAATCCAGTTTAAACTTCAGTCTGAATTTTCCGGAATATTCTTCCGATCCCGATTTAACTGCAAGCATTCCGTTCACTTCGGCAATTTCTTTTTCAAAATCAAAATCAGTCTTTTGTATTTCCATGGATAAAAGACTAAGTGGATTATTTGCCTTTTGAAATGTGATTATTGTTTCCATAAAATTATCGCGTTCTAACTTAGTGCCTTCATACTCAACAGTATCAAATAAATATATGCCATAAAATTCTTTATTCCATTCTTTTTTAAAAACTGAACATATAAAATCCTCAGTTTGATTTTTCAGATCATATTCATGATTTGGATGATAATCTTCATATGTAAAGCAATGATTCATTCCTTCTATTTTCACATTGTCAGTTTCTTCTTTGAAAAATTCTTCAGTAATGAATTTATAGATTAGCTCATCCTCATATTCGCATAATGTATCCAGTAAAATTCCGTTTTCAGACATTATTTCATGCAGACGTTCAAGTTCTGATGAGATTTCCTCTTTATTCAGATCCTCAATATATTGAAATTCCGGCTTCCCGATAAACTCATAAATACTTATCCTGCCGGCATCCGCATAAGTTTTCTCAAAATCATAAATATGATTCAGCCACTGATTTTCCATTTCACTATCCAATATAGAATCAGAACCTTTCATACCGAATTCCGCAATGAGTTTCGCTTTCAAAAGATCATTTTCCATTTTTAATTTTTCATCTGGAGTGAGATGAGGCAGATCATTTTGAGGTATCATAATATTTATGTTTAAGTTAATAAATAAACTAAAATAAAGAAGTTATTTACAAACTATTTTAACTGCATAACTATTACAATATTAATTTTTATGTAAGAAGTGAAATTACCCTAAAAGAGGTTGCATAACAAAATGTCATTCCTTAAGTCTTTCCATGATCACGGGAGTTAACATAAGAGCGCCTTTTAAATTCAGATGATTGCCATCCCCGTAATAGTCATCAGGCACTTGAAATTTGCTGTAATCATATAAAATCACTTTGTTACTGTCTTCAAGCTCATTCATAAAATTATAATAACCTGAAATAAATTTTTCCGGAATCTGTTTATAATATCCTTCATAAACCGGTGTATTAAGCAGGATAAGTTTAATATTCTTTTCCTTGCAGAATGAAACAATTTTTTTCAGATATTCTTCCTGAAGCATTGAAAAATCTTCTAATTCTGTCGCTGCGCTGTCCTTATAAAAATGCCAGTCAACGGATGCTTTAACAGTGCTGTCATTAAAAACTCTTTTTCTGCTTGCATAATATCTTCCAATGAAAGGATAATCATGATATTCTTTATATGGTCTCGTAAATGATTTGATCATGTAATTTACAGATTCTTTAAAAGACTTTACAACTCCCTCCAAATTATTTTCAATCAAAAACATTTTGCTTCCAAAATCTATAACAGGAAAATATCTGGGAATTACCAGTTCAGGGAAATTGTCTTTATAATTATTCTTATAAAAAATATATCTTTCACTGAATGCGCTGATATTGTGAAAAGAACATCCCAGTATAAAAGTGTTTATCTGCGGATTATTTTTTACGATCAGTTGTAAAATATTATATGTAAGAAAAAAATGTTCGGAGTTCTGGGAAAAATTCTCCAGATTAATGTATACACTGTCATTCACAGCACACTGCGGCTGAGAATCTCCGAGGACAAGTATATTTGCATTTTCCCTGACCCTGAGATTATTGATCCTGTGAAGATATAAAGATGAAATTAATAAATATAAAATTACAGAAACTACTAAAGTAAAAACCGTAAAAGCAAAAACTTTATTTAAAAAGGGTTTCATAAAAATTTAAAATTGAAAATAAATAAACTGCTGTTCCTTACCTGCAAAAAAGTAAATGGTAATTATAATGATATAATAGAATGCCCATCTGAATGGTCTGTACCATTTCAGCCCTAAATTTTGAATTGCATATTGCTGTTCCCTTCCAAACCATTCGATAATAAAGAATATGCATATCAAAATTAAAATCGGAATGGAATTATTTATTCCCGGAAAATTTGGAATTGTAAAAAGTGATTTTGAAAATATAATTGAAATATAATTTATTGCATTGCCTACACTTGTAGCGCGGAAAAATATCCATGCAAATCCGGTTAGACTGAATGTAATTACTATTGAAACTAATTCTTTCAGTGTAGGGAAGATCTTTCCCTGAGCTGCAGTTTCAAGATTATTTCTGTTTGTATTGAAAATAATCGAAGGGAGAATATAAATTGCATTCAGCAAACCCCATACAATAAAAGTCCAGTTAGCTCCGTGCCAGAAACCGCTTATCAAAAAAATTATAAAAAAGTTTCCGATTTTAAGCCATGGTCCTACCTTACTTCCGCCCAGCGGGATGTAAAGATAATCTCTGAACCAGGAAGAAAGTGAAATATGCCATCGTCTCCAGAATTCGGCTATGCTTCTTGAGAAATACGGGAAAGCAAAGTTCCGTAATAAATTGATTCCAAATAAACGAGCGGTACCAAGAGCAATGTCAGAATATCCGGAAAAATCGCAGTAGATCTGATAAGTAAAAAACAAAGCTCCCAGAACAAGTGTGCTTCCTGAATAATTAGATGGAGACTTGAAAATAATATTTGCGTATTCTGCGCATTGATCTGCTATAACAATTTTTTTAAACAAACCCCATAAGATCTGCCGCAATCCGTCAACAGCCTGTGTATAATTAAAAACCCTGGCCTTGATAATCTGGGGTAACAGATGAGTAGCTCTTTCGATTGGACCAGCTACAAGTAGCGGAAAAAAACTGACAAAAACAGAATAGTTGACAAAATTTCTTTCCGGTTTTATTCTGTCATTATAAAGATCGATAACATAGGATAATCCGTGAAAAGTGTAAAAAGAAATTCCCACAGGCAATATGATCTGCAGAGTCCAGAAATCTGCCTGAACACCAAAAAGCGAAAGTCCCCTTGCGAATGATTCCGCAAAAAAATTATAATATTTAAAAATTCCGAGGAAACCCAGGTTGATACAGATGCTCAACCAAAGCCATATTTTTTTCCGCTTTTGATTCCCGGATTCGCTGATCTTTATTCCGGTATAATAATCAAGAAAAGTGGAAAAGATAAGAAGAAATAAAAATCTGTAATCCCAGCTTGCATAGAAGAAATAACTTGCAACAAGAAGAAGAATGTTCTGATGTCTCAGATTGTTTTTAGTGACAAACCAGTAAAGAAAGAAAACGATCGGTAAAAAAATTGCAAAGTTAATGGAATTAAACAGCATAAGATACGTCTGTAATTTTATTTAGCATTGGAATATTTGATTTGCATGTCATATTATTATAAACATTACTGAACTTAAATTCAAAAAAATGATGAAATTGGACTTCTCATTTAAAAATTGAAATCTAATATATTGTATACAAATATAATTTAAAGCAATTCGGATGTATATAATTAAATAATTATCTTTAAAATAAAATCTAATGGATAAGAAGTTGAATTAATTGATTAGTTTGATATAGAATGCTTAAATATTTTACTATTAAGTAAGAAACAGAAATTTTATTATATTTAAAGTTTAAAATCCATTTCCAGAATCCGTATTCCGGTTTAAAAAATTATGCATAATATTCTCTTTCTTCAGGATTTGGCTGTTGTAATGCTTGTAGCAGGAATCGCCACTGTTATTTTCAGGCAATTCAAACAACCGGTAGTACTTGGATATATTGTTGCCGGCGTGATAATCGGGCCGCATACTCCGCCATTTGAATTAATTTCAGACAGCGATAATATTAATACACTTGCCGAACTTGGTGTGATTTTTCTCATGTTTTCTCTTGGACTTGAATTCAGTCTTAGAAAGCTGAAAGAAGTTGGAGGCACTGCTTTGATTGCGGCTTCTATTGAAATAATAATAATGATCTGGGCAGGATATGAACTCGGACAACTCTTCGGATGGAATCAAATGGACAGTATATTTCTAGGCGCAATCATTTCTATTTCATCAACAACAATTATTGTAAAAGCTCTGGAAAGTCAGGGAAAAACAAAGGAAAAATTCTCCCAGCTCATTTTTGGTATTCTTATTATTGAAGATATTCTGGCAATTCTTATCATAGCCATGCTGTCGGGATTTGCAACCAAAGGTGAAATAGCGGTTAAAGATGTCAGCATGATAGTTTTAAAATTATGCGCCTTTATGGGAATTTTACTGGCGTCAGGGTTGATAATTGTGCCGCGGCTGCTTAACTATGTCGCAAAATTCAAAAGCAATGAAATGCTGTTGGTAACAGTTGTGGGAATTTGTTTCGGGGTTTCTCTGCTGACAGTAAAACTCGGTTACAGTGTTGCGCTTGGGGCATTTCTTATCGGAGCTGTTGTTGCGGAAACAAGACAAATTACAAAGATAGAAACACTTATGCATCCGCTGCGAGATCTTTTCAGCGCAGTTTTTTTTGTATCTATCGGTCTTTTAATTAATCCTGCTGTAATTGTTGAATATATTTTTCCTGTTCTTGTGATTTCCGTTGTCGTGATAATCGGACAGGTGAATTCCTGCGCACTCGGTTGTTTCATTTCCGGTAAAGACATGAAAACCTCCGTGAAAGTCGGTATGAGTCTCGGACAGATCGGAGAATTCTCATTTATTATTGCAGCACTTGGACTGACACTGAATGTTACAAGCGACTTTCTCTATCCGATCGTAGTTGCCGTTTCCGCTCTTACAACTTTTTCAACTCCGTACAGCATCAGATATTCTGATAATGTTTTTAAATATCTGGAAGCAATTACCCCCCGTCCTTTGCGGAGAACAATGGAAGTTTATAATACATGGATAAATGAACCAGCAAGAGTAAGTCACAATGTTATTGGAAGAAAAATTCTCAGAAAGGTTTCCCTTCAGATCGGTATAAACCTTTTGATTGTGACTGGCATTTTTATCTCATTCGTTTTCCTACATGAAAATATAAGTTCATTTCTGCAGAATTATCTCGGCGGGATTGAAGTTACAAAAGCACTCCTCTGGATAATGGCTATGATAATCAGTTTCCCGTCACTCATCGCAATCTGGAAAAAGACTCAGGCTGCAGGAATGGTTATAGCTGAACTCAGCACCTCTAAAACCGCTGAGCCAAAAAAAAGTATTATCCGAGGTGTGATCTCAAAAACTTTTTTTGCAATTGGAACTGTGTTGTTGTTAATAATAATAATTTTATTAAGTTCTGCCCTTTTGCCTTCCTCAAACATGCTTATTCTGGCAATCATTCTCATATCCGTAACCGGCGCATTCATTTACCAAAGCTCGGTAAATATTTATGCTCATGCTCAGACTGCATTAAAAGAAACTTTTCTTCAGCCGGCGGATCCATTGCCGAAAACTGAAATTGAATTTCTTCAGCATCCTTTACTTAAAGATCTCAAACTTGAATCAGTAAATATAGAACCGGAAACCGTCGGTGTAAAAAAACTGATCTCCGAGTTACAGCTCAGATCTATAACAGGTACTACCATAATCGGAATAGAAAGAGACGGTAAAAGTATTGTTAATCCTGAACCCGACGAAGAACTTGCCGAGTTCGATAAGTTATTACTGCTTGGATATGATACTCAGATCAATGCTGCAATAGAATTTTTAAACACAAAAAGGTAATGTAAATTTTATTTAAATGTGTGATCTTATTTTGTCACAATAATACATTTAAATTATTTATTCATTTAAATACTGGTAATAATTTAACTTTAAATAAGAAAGCCGGAGTATCTTCGCCGGCTTTCTCTAAAAAACTAATTGCTTCTGATATTTATTTCAGTAATATCATTCTCTTCGTTTCACTGAAATTATTTGTTTTTAAGGTGTAAAAATAAATTCCGCTTGTTAGTCCGGCAGCATTAAAATTATATTTGTATGTACCTATGTTTAAATTCTGATTCACCAGTTCGGCTGTTTCTCTGCCTGTTATGTCATATACTTTTAATGTAACAAATCCTGATTTCACAATACCAAATTCAATGTTTGTAGTAGGATTAAACGGATTCGGATAATTCTGATTCAGAGAAAATATTTCCGGAACTGCAGATGAAATTTGATTTATTCCTATTACCTGATAATTCTTCGGATTGAATTGTGTCCAGAGAGAGGTCCAGTTGGCAGAACCAAAAGCTCCTCTGTAACTCACAACATCAAACCCTGCAAGATTCGGATTTGAAAATGAAGATCCCGATAAAGCCGGCGAACTGCTAAGAGGAATCCAGTAGTTAACGTTGTTTGCCGGCAACGGTACATCGGGATAAATATTGAAAGGATTAGTTAACTGAACATCGGTGTTTGCTGTTAGAACTGTGTTACCGAAAGAAGATGTCTGCAGCCATGATGTCGGAGCAAAAGTTCCTGTTCCCGTACTGTCAGCTAATTTTAAATTTCCACCGAATATAATATTTCTTAACTGAATTGAATCAGACTGAGCAGCATTGCCGACTCCCGAACCGTCAAATCTGACTCCGACTCTCCATCCCATAACAATTGAATTATAAACCGATGCAAGCATATTTCTTCTTAAATGTGCGCCTCTCTGAAATAACGGATTTACTGCCGAAGCTGTTGTGATATATGGTCCTATCACTGTCATATTTGAAAAAATTGGTTTTGTTCTGGGTGAATTAAAATTTGAAGGAGTATTATTATTGTTATCGATCTCAAAACCATTGGATGAACTGATATCAGCAACTGCGCTGTCTCTAATACTTAAACCAAACTGAACTTTCCCTCTGAACCCGTTATCACAATCCCAGTCATCATCGAGACCTTTGTAAGAGACTAAATATTTACAATTAACATTTCCCCCGAACCATTCAAAGGAATCATCACCGCTGTAACTTACCTGTACATACTCAATAACTGTTCTGCTTCCTACTCCGCCCATCGTTAATCCGTTTATCTCATTACCTGAAACCCCGGTTAAATTCACTCCCGGAAATTCAATTCGGACATATCTGAAAACTCCGGAGCTGTCATTATTCACAACCGGCTGTCCTCCGTATATAGGTCCGAGTCCCGGTCCAAATCCTTCTATCTCGGCAGAATCAACACCGGTCGAAGTATTGATCGCAGATCTGCCCAGAATAATTATTCCGCCCCAGTCACCAGCTCTTCTCTGTCCCGCAGGCTGACGGCTTGTAAATACAATCGGTTCATTTACATTTCCGTTTGCAATTATTTTAGCTCCCCTGTTAATTATCAATGTTCCTTTTGTGAGAAAATCACCGAGAATAGTTGTTCCGGATTCTATAATTAAATTTCCTCCGTTAAGTACATTCGTGTTGCCTTTTAAAATGTAAGTTGTGCTTCTGTTTAATGTTACGTTGCCTGTAATGTTTGCAGCATTTAAAGTAGTTGAATCTGTTGCTGAAACTGTTTGCTTTGAAATTAACATAATAATTCCAAAGCAAATGATTAATAATTTTGCTTTCATGGATTCCTCTTTTTTTATTTAATTAATTTTGACGGTTAATAACTACTGGTTTATAACCGACAGTTTAAAATTTATAGCCAAGTGTAAAAGCGTAGTTTGTTCCTGTAGTGATTGATCTTACTGTTTTTGTAATTGTCTGATTGTTAAGTGTAAAGTCCTGTGTATAAGTTAAATTCTGATTCAGAATATCTCTGACAGTGAATTTTGCTTCGAACTTTGAGAGAAATGTTTTTGTAATTGAAAAATCAAGAACATCTCTTCCGTTTTCAACAACGTCTGAGAATCCGCTTCTTCCTACTTCTGAGATTTTGTCTCCGTAAATATTCATCAGAAGATTTGTGTTCAGTCCCATATCATAATTGTCATAATAAAGTCCGATATTTACAGTGTATGGTGACTGACCCTGAAGACGTCTTGTGAGATCGCTTGCTGCAGTCTGAAGTCCAGAAAGATTTACCTGAGAATTAACAAGAGTAAGATTTGCATTCAAAGTTACATAATTAAGATATCTGGAAATAAACCCAAGCTTTTTCCTGAGTTCTATCTCAATCCCGTAATTGT
>DAIPYE010000088.1:0-13201 GCA_036782915.1 Bacteroidota bacterium
CACCCGTCCTTTGTAATGTCAAATTCTTTTACAAATCAGGTACTTGCTCAAATTGAATTATGGAATAATCATGCTAATTACGAGAACAAAGTTTATGTTCTTCCTAAACATCTGGATGAAAAGGTAGCAAGACTTCATCTGGAAAAAGTCGGAGCCAAACTTGAAACATTAACTGATGAACAGGCAAACTATATTGGTGTAACTGTTGACGGACCTTATAAATCTGAAATGTACAGATATTAATTTTAGCAGTTTAGTTGTAATTATAAAAAGATTTGTAGGAATTGTTTTATCTTACAAATCTTTTTTAGTTTTATTTTAAATATTTAATGCTGGTGTAGCTCAGTTGGTAGAGCAGCTGATTCGTAATCAGCAGGTCGCCGGTTCAAATCCAGTCACCAGCTCGTAGAAAGTTCAAAAGTATTAACACTTTTGAACTTTTTTATGAATCATCCATAAACAAATACTTTAATATCATTTTTTATAATTACATAAAAAAACACGGACTTTAATGATCCGTGTTTAAATTATAATTATATATTACTGATAAATCGAAACTTGTATTACTGAATGTAAGCTATACCAAGATTTATATTAAAGAAAGAATAGTTATTATCACCAACTGTTTTGTTTGAATAGGATGTGCCTCCGTTTGATAATGCATAATTATATTTTCCGTTCAAAGTTATTCCAACTCCGTTTCCTGCATTGTAAATCATACCGATTTCAGGTCCGAATCCGAAATTCCATCCGTCATTTGTCAATGTTGCAACACCAGCCTGAAATTCCTGAGTTATATAAAATGCACCAACATTTGCAGAAACATAAGGAGTTATTTTGCTTTGTCTTTTATTCTGAAATGCATAACCTATGTTGGCAAGTACAGGAACATATGTAAAATATCTGCCCTGATGTCCGCTGATAGCTCCGTTTTCAAAATTTGTAATGTCTGTTGTTTCCTGACTAAATACATTCCAGCCTAACTCAAGACCATAAACAAGCTTTTTTGGTGTAAATGCTTTGAATGTTCCTGAAAAACCCTGAAATGAAGGATCGCTGATATAATCAGCTGAAGAACCTAAATTATAAGCAGTACTGTATTCAAATGCAAAGGAATATCTGATTTGAGAGAATCCGTCTTTAGTTAGAAACAACATACTCAAAAACATTATTATAGTTAAAAATTTTATTTTTTTCATTTTATTATTAATTTAATTTATTTTTTTATGAAATAATTTTGTCTAAATCAGAATACCTTTTTATCTAAGATAAGGTGATTGAATAAATGCATTATTGACACCTGTAGTAATTCTTTGTTGTACCGTTCCGCCAACTGATCCACCTGAACTGTTTGTTAATCCATTAAGAGCAGCGCTCCATTGAATCTCAGTTTTTCCGTCCACCAGAGGAAGATTGCGGTCAGCCATTGCTATAATTATTGTTCCCGTTGTATAAGTATAAGATGCTCCGCAATAATAACTGGGATAATACCAACCGTAATAACCGCCATATCCTGATCCGCAGTAAGTTTCAGTAGTAGAATTTGTAAATTCACCTGCTCCGACAAATACTGTATTCGGAGTAGTTTTTGCAATATTAGAATCAGCAATTTCAGTCCATCCGAGACTATTCAGATTTGATTGAATTGAAGAGATAATCTGAGATTCATAAGCAGTTGTAGTTCCTCCATCCAGAGTTTTTACAGTTGGATTTAAATAATAATTCTGAACAGCATTAAAATCGTAGTTTTTATTATATAATGTAATTACTACATCATAATCTGTATCTGAATCAAGACCATAGTCTGTATAGCAGGATGAAAATATTAATGTTGCAAATACCGGCAACATCATTGCGAATTGTCTGAACCTTTTAAAAATTGTTTTCTTTTTCATTTTATTAAATTTAAGTTTATTAATTTTTTAAATTTACTTTCTGGATCTTATTCCATATTAATTATAAAAGAATTATTACTATTTTTACAGATGGATTTTAAATACTGTCAGATACTTCATTGTATCTGATTTTTATAAATTATCCTCCTTTTGAAAACATTTAATGAAATTGCTTTTTTTAAAATCCGGTGATGAGCAAATTTCATGATTTTTTAAAATCAGTTAATTAATTGAAACCCTTTATTTTTACTTCAATAAATTAAAATTTTTTACTAAATATATTTTTCAATATTAATTATTTAAATTTCAAAAATCAATGCATTTGTCTAAAAAATAAGACATATAACATTAATTTTTTAAATCTTGAAATATAAATTTTCATTTAATGTTTAACTGATTTAAAAGCAAAAAATGACAATTCTATTTTGTTTTGAAATTTAAGGTTTGAAATGATAAATATTCATTACATTAAAGTAGACACTTTCAATAGTAAAAATATCTTCATTACTGGAATAAATAAAAAAAAAGTTAAACGATTTTGTCAAGGAAGGAATTGAATTGTTTTACAGAATCAAAAAAAAATACTAGAAATAGTAAATAAGTGTACCGCTGATATTCAAAAACTGAAGTGATTTATCATAGTAACTTGTAGAAGGAGGTTTCGACCAGGCATAACTCATTTCAATTCCAAGATTTAGATCCGGTTTTCCGGTATAACTGATTTGACCTACTATGTTTTGCGGATTATTAAGTCTTTGCTGAGAAAGAATGGCAGTTGAATTTTGAAAATATCCCAGCGAAAATCCTAATGGTATATTAGTTTTTGGTAGCATATTATAATCAAATGTTAAGCCGCAGTTTGTTATGAATTTATCTGAACCGCTAATATCAGTAGATTCTCCGTATCCGAATTCCAGTATCGCCATTAATCCGAATGATTTATTGAATGCAGTCGCGTATCTTGCTCCTGCCATTACGGAGAGAGACGGTACATAATATGAGAGCTTATTATTAGATGTAATTCGTCCGCTGTCGATAATTCCTTTTATAAAATCATTAATACCGACAACATTATAATTATTATTTGCAACATAGATAGAGCCGGATAATAAATTCTTTTTATTTTCCCATAATTTAAAAAGCCATCCGAATTCATATCCGGTTGAAAAATTAATTCCTTCATATATCAAACTTCTGGTCTGAGTTCCAAATCTTCCGGTCGCTTTAAAATTAACCCAAAATGCAAGCCAGTCATTTAATTTTGCTGAATACTGTAAGACAGCGTTTGACAGAGAAATATCACCCTGAACCCCCTCCAGTATGTTATTTGAATCAACAACAACAGGAGGCAGATCAAACCCTACAGTTTGACCCGTTCCAATTTGTAGATTCAAAGCAGTTTGTATGAATGGACTTTTTGTCTGGTTTGAGACTATGAATTCATGACCATTCAAATTTGGTTTTAAAACCTTCTTGATGTCCTTTAAAGAATTTACTTTTTTTACAATCTGATTATTCTGAGAAAATGCATTAACAGATAAGGATAATGTAAAAATACATGCTAATATTATTTTATAAAAATATTTAGTATCCATATTCTGTTATTTAATAGTGTATAATATATTTGTTATAAACTGTAATCCGGCTGATCTGAAACGAGTAGGCAGTGTATTACCGTCAAAATTCACTCCGCTGCCCAAATTATTTACGCTCTGTGTATATCTTGCTTCAAGATCAAGATCAAAGTTTTGGTAAATATGTATCGTCGCTCCAAAGCCAAACAGAAAAGACACATCAAAACTATTTAAAGATGATTCAATGTCTTTTGAAGGACTGTTCAATATAATATTTTTTATAGACGCCTTTGTTAAATAACCAAAACTTACACCGCCGTTAAAATATGTTGAATTTGTTAAAGCCGGTATTTTCAAAATGACCGGAAGTATAATATAATCTAAATTTGTTTCCAGGCTGTCAACATAATCCGGACTTCTTTTTACATCATAACCGACGTAGCCGTTTCTTTGAACATACTCAGGCTGAAAAACCAGTTTAAGACTCTTTGTGATGTTAAATTCACCCGATAACCCAAAAATTAAACCCGAACTACTGGAATAATTTGCATCTTCAGGTGCATTTCCCCTGATAGAAGTAAGGTTAACTCCTGTTGTAATTCCGATTTTAGTCTGTGAATAGCTATTTCCTGATATAAAAAGCAGGATTAAAAGAATTAGTATTTTATTAGAAGATGTTATGATGTTGATTTATTTAGACTTTATTAATTGGTGAATTTGTAAATTCTTGATTTATTGAAAATAATTATAATTCTGAAATAAAAATAATAAATAATTTTTACATTTTTTTTAACATTTTAAAAACTACGTATTTAATAGTATAAAATATTATATAACTTTACTTTAATACATCAATTGAAGAATGTAACTTTTCCATTAGACAGATCATAAACTCCCCCAATAATCTTGATCTTTCCGGTATCTTCCATTTCCTTTAAAATCGGACTGTTCTTTCTGATGTTACTTATTGCAAGAATTACATTCTCGTCACATACTTTCTGAACAAATTCTTTGTTCTTTGAAGTTTTATCTCCCTGATACTCTGATACACTGTCAACTGCAGGTCTGATCTTTTCCAGTAATTCTGTTATGTTTCCCAGCTTAACATCATCTACAGCAGACTTTACAGCGCCGCATTCTGTATGTCCAAGAACAACAATCAGCTTTGCTCCGGCAACTTTGCACCCGTATTCCATACTTCCAAGAATATCAGGATTAACAATATTTCCTGCTACTCTTGCAACAAAAATATCTCCGATTGTCAGATCAAATATCTTTTCTACCGGAACTCTCGAATCAAGACAGGAAAGCACAACCGCTCCGGGATATTGGTCTTTTGCAGATTTCATTATTTGAGAAGGATAATCATTAAATGTTATATCCCCTTTTACAAATTTATCATTTCCTTTTTTTAATGTATCGATCATTTGCTGTGGAGTCATTGATTCCTGCAAATCCATAGTTACCACTTCACTTCGCTTGTTTAACTCAGTTTTAGGTTCTTCCTTTTTTTCACCGCATGAAGTAAATAAAAATGTAGTTGCAGACAGAAGCAAAATTCCTGCAAAATTAATCCCGATAAATTTTTTTAATCTCATTTTTTTAATTTTTTTAATATTAATAAATTTTTTTCTGCCTGATATGCTTTATATTTCTACCATATTATTTTTCTTAATTCTTATAAAGTTACTACTTCATAAGCATTATTTCCATTTTGTATTATCGGCTCATAATATGTTCCGTTCAGTAACATATAATTATTACCGTTAGCAGTATATGTCTCTGCTCCTTCAGGTAATCCCGGAACTATTGCTCCTACAGGAGGTGAAACTACAGTATAATTTCCTCCGGCTTGTGTATAAAATGTTCCGCCGAAATAGTAATAGGTAGTCGAGCCGACTGTCGTTGTCGCATATCCCGAAGGCAGGATTACCACATTTGCTCCTGTCGGAGCTTCGACAACAGTATAACTTCCGGCTACCTGCTGATAATATACACCCTGATCATAAAAATATTCCTGATTGGCTACAGAAAGTGAAATTGCATCTGCAGTCAGAAATGGTGCTGCATATCCTACAGGATGATAATAAGCTCCGTAACTTACCGGATAGTACGGGTGATATTCATAAGCACCATGATAATCATTTCCGTATGCTGTCCCGGAATGAACTTCACCGGTATTTGTGTTATAAGTATGATAAGTGTCCGTATTGGTATTGTAGCTGTGATATGTGCCGGTGTTTGAATTGTATCCGTGATATTCATCTGATGTGTTATAACTTCCAGTATTGAAATTATTAGTTGTGCTTTTATTCACATCTGTATTACTGTAACTTCCGTTATTAACTTTATTGTAATTTCCGGAATTTGACTTATCAAAATTACCTGAGTTTGATTTGTCAAAATTACCTGAGTTTGATTTGTCAAAATCTCCGCTTCTATCCATACCGCCTCTGTCAAAATCTCCTCCTCTGTTAAAATCTCCGCCTCTGTCAAATCCGCCCCCTCTGTTAAATCCTCCGGAATGTCCAAACCTCTGGGCTTTACATTCCTGAGTTGCTAATGTCAGAAATAATGCTGACAGTGTTATTACAAATGATGCTGTTAAAAATATTCTTTTTTTCATAATTTATAAAATTTAAATTTTTAAACTTAATCAATTTATTTTGATGGTGAAAATTTAACTTTCATTGCTTTAGGAGGAACTGTAAAGTCAAACATCGAATCAGCTAATTCCGGATTTATATTCCAGTCACTGAAAATCGCTTCGTATTGAGGACTTCCCTGTTCATCATTATATACAATTGATAATTTTACAGGCAATGAATTTGCATCATCAGCAATCCATAACTGAATTGTCATTTTATCAGTTTTCCATGCGAGATGATAGCATTCAATATTTGTGACCTTTGTTTTACCAAGATTGCTTAATTTTTGCGAAGAGGAAGTTATATCCTGAGAAAGATTCGGGTAAAATACATCTGCTCCGGGAAATTCAATTCCGTATTTTAAACTGAACTCCTCTATTGTTTCCATGCTTGTTGCCGGAGCCGGCTGAACTGCATATTGATTGTTATGAAATGAATAAAACACCAGATTCCAGCCGTCATACAATATTTCCTTGTGACCCTTGTCTCCTCTTTTTTCAACTTTAAATTTATTCGAACCTTTCATATAAACTTCCGCATTTTCTGAATGTTTTATATTTCCTAAATCATAATCAAATACATCATAATTAGTTTGCAGCTTAAAACTGCAGGACTGCATGTCGCTTATTGTACCGCTCATTTTATTTATAACTGACAATGCTGTAGAATCATATTGTGAATAAATTTCCTGAGACCTCAGAAAAATTATCACGGCAAAAAAGGGAATAAAAACTGAAAGTTTTAAATTTTTCATTTCTTTGAATTTTGATTAGGTGATTTTGTATTTTAAAAATATTTTATCTTGAGAACTGTAAATTAACTCCCGGAATTAGTCCAAGTTCAATTTCAACTATATCAAGTTTATAGCTTCCAAACTGAATCTTATCATAAAAATCGCTGGCTTTAAACAGACAATTCATAAGTAAACGGACAATTTTATTTTCTGCTGTTTCTTCAAGCAGTTTAACTCTCTCTTCCTTTGTAATTTTGCTTTTTACGGTAAACTCTACTGTTACTACCGGTGGAAATCCAAGTGATACTTTCAGAAAACTGAGATGAAATCCTGATTTATCAAAAAGTTCGCTGGAGCCGTTAATGCTTGAAAGCAGGTTCTTTATTTTTTCAACGTTGCTGTCTTTGAACTCCTCAATGATAAGTTTTTGTTCGTCTCCCCAGATATCTTCTTTAAGATCGGAAACTTTTTCAGTTACAGCGCCGGCTGTTTCAATTACTTTTTCAAGTATAGATTCAACTGCCATATTTTATATTTAAGTTTACTAAAATTTTTGATTAATGATTTTACTGATGCAATTTAATTTTTTCTTTATTTAAAAAAATCTCAATAATACCTTCATTAAAAAAAAATTTGCGAAATCATTTAAACATTTCCCTTAATGCAGTGATGGACTTTTGAGACTCATCCATATTTATCAAACCGGATCTGGGCTTGTCAAGATCAAGAATTATATAAAATATCATTACAACAATAAATGAAAAGTAATACGGAGTGTACCATTCAAATTTTCCTTTGCTGATCGAAGAAAATCCCAATAAAAATGAAGCAAAAAGTATAACGATGAACAGCATTCCAATGATGGCATCGGGTAATTTATATAATTCGTCGTTTAATCTTTCATTGGCAATATCAAACATTTCATTTAATGCAGGTATCATCTGATTTGTCTGGGCAAAAAACACGGGATTTTTCGAAAGTGAAGTTGCCCTTTCCCATAAATTTGCCGAATAAATTTCCGCAGAATTCAGTGATTCCATCACTTTCGCAATATCCCTGTGGGCATCGAAATAATTGATTCTTTCTTCAAGATACTTTTTAAAATCTTCTCTGAATAAAACTCTGACCGAATCAGGATACATATCTGCTCTGAGGATTGCTGTACCAATGCAATTTGCCTCCTGTACAATTACCTTTTTTCTTGAATCAAATCTTGATCCCGCCATGCTAAATGTAAAAGCAAGCAATAAACCCATTATGCCATAAATGGCATTGTTAAAATTATTATCCGCTTCATCCTGTGACTGAGAAACTTTTGTTAATTTTGCCAGTTTTACTCCGGAATAAATTGCAATCAGCATAAGTAAAAACAATATCAGAGAAATTAGCCAAGTGTCAGTTGAATAAAACAGTGAAATATTCATTTCTATATTTAATATTTAAAATTATGAGTTTATAAGTTTTCTTTCTTTGATTAAATATATTTTAAAACTTAATTTTGTTATCGAAAATTTCTTTTGATCCGAATCCGAGCTGCATAATTAATCTCCATGCCTGCTTAGGTGAAATATCAAGTTTTTTGACCTGTTCTTCTTTTAAAAAAAATACTGAGCCGCCTAAAAAATTTGGAGCGTCAGGTACAAAAACAGTATACATTCCGCTTAAATGTGTTTCTATTATAAATCCATACTGCCATGATTCATCTGGTTTTGCAAGACAGACTATAAGTTTGGAATCATTCAATTCATCTTCATCATGAACAACACTTCTGAGCAGATTATAGCCCGGAATAATTTTTCCGATTTTTAAAATTAATTTCTTACCGGGTTTTGTAAGAAGAAATAATCCGCATGTGAAAACTAAAATCATGAAAATACCAAATGCAACTAAATTTGTAATTTCAATTCCCATTAAAGTTTCTTTGGGAATAAATTTTTCAATAGGATCCACTACTAACACATGAATGTAACTTACTCCCTCTTTAACAATAAAAATTATCAATACAAACGGCAGTATAAATGACAACCCGTTCAAGAATAAATTTTTTAAAATTTTCATGCAATAAAATTAATATATTTCTAAACAGACTTAAAAGAATTCTCCGAGTGTAAGATAAACACCTTTGGAGCCGTCTATACCCATTCCGAAATCAACACCCAGATTTGTTCTGGAAGCTTTGTCAAATAAAAAACGAACCCCGATACCTCCCGCAGGAGCAATGTACTGAAACATTCTTACTCCTGTTTGCGGCGATGCAAATGTTTCTGCATTTACAAATGCTACCATTCCGAAGAATCTGTTTTTGGTAAAAGTGAATCGGTTTTCAAATTCAAAATATAAAAAATCATCACCTCTGTATCTGCCCTGAATATATCCTCTTCCGGATGCATTGTATTTATCCCAGCCTGTAGCCGGCAAGATCATATAAGGCAATGTTCCGTTCACTACTGTCGCTCCCATCAGCCAAAATGCCATTATATATCTGTCACATTTATCAAGCGATTTATACGCCCTTATCTGACCGTCAATAATATTTGAATTTGTAGTACTTCCTAAATTTTTAGTGTAGTTTGCATATGCAAGCTGGATGTAAACACCTTTATATGGATTTATAGTATTATCTCTTGAATCATAACTTGCAGTTGCCGATAACCCTGAGACAAGATAACTTACACTGTCTATATTATTTACCTGACTGTAAGTGCTGTTGAAGCTGGGATAGATCAGACTGTCAGTTTCCGCATTAACAGTTTGTATTTTTCCGTAGTACTGAAGGCTGTAGCCTAAACCGGCATAAAAATTATTACTGATCTTTGCCAGAACATTTTCATTAAATCTGATAAAATTAAAATCCATGTTCTGTGAATTTGACTCCGGAGTTCCCGTTCCAAGACCGTATGTATTCTGAACAAATTTCCAGAATCGCCAGTCACCCTGCAATACCCATTTGTTATTTTTTGTATAAATGTTTGACTGAACAGATAATTTTAACTGCTTTCTGGTTGAATAAGATATGCTTGATGCTATTGATGAATTATTTGTTGTTTTTTTGTTTCCCATATACCATGAAAGCGAAGCACTGACTCCGAAAATTACATCAGTAGCAGGATTATAGGATATTCCGGGCAAAATGCTTAAGGATACTTTATCATTCGGATTTACTTTAAGTGTGTCCAAAAGTTTTCCCTTTGAACCGAATAAACTGCTTAACATGTCCTTTATATCATACTGATACATTGGATCAAGACAATCTGTTTTAGATGAGTCCTGTGCAAGAGATATGTTATTTGCTGAGATAAAAATTGATATCAGCAATATTAATTTTTTATATGAACTTGACAATAATTTGTTAATTCTCATTTTATTAATTCCCATTTATTAAGTTTACAAATCTAATTGCATTGGCAAACAAAATTCAGTTTAATAGTAAAAAAAATATTCAGACAAGAAATCCCAATAAAATTTTCAGAATCTCTGGCAAAGGAATAATCAAAGTTGCAAGAGGTAAAATCGGCATTGTTATAAGTAAGATCATTACTATAAAAGTTGTAAAGCTAAACGGTACAAGCCGCATATCCATTATTCTCTCAAAGGAGCTGCCTATATCAGCAAGGGATTGAATATCTCCTGATCCCAAAAGAGAATCTTTTTCATATTCTTCTGCGCTTTGATTAAATTCTGATTTTCTTATCCATTTATTTTCAAATAAATATCCGTACTTATGCGCCAGAATTCCAAACTCATATAATCCATTCACCTTAAGTTTGATTAAATTTTTTGTAAAAAAACATAATGGCAAGAGATACAAGACAGAAATCAGAGGAATAACTAAAACAATGGAAAGTTCAAAATTTCTGAGTGAAAATCCCCCGTATATTACTTTTGTTGCTATTTGTGAAGAGAATGTAGCTGATTGTGCAAATCCCAATATGCCAAATGCAAGCTGTGTCGGACCCAGAAAATTTAATCCGCCTGCCTTGTCGGGATTAGTATATAAAAGATTCAGTTTCATCATAGAAACTTTCCATAATAACCAAACCCAGATAAAAAATTTCCACAACATTCGGAATAATATGAATTGTGTAACAGGGAAACTGACAAAAATATACCAGTAACCGGCAATTGTATAATCTGACATTTGATTATTTTTCCAAGATGATTCAATTCCCAGATTTTTAAAAAATAATTCTCTTATGATCAGATAAACCACAGAAAATGCTAAAATGCCGAATTCAATTCTACCTGAATTAAGGAACTTGTGGTATTTATTTATAAGTATTTCATATTCGGAAATATTGTTGTCCGAAATAATTCCGGATTTAATAAAATAGAAAATAGATTCAGAAGTCAGATGTTTTACTAACTTTTCACATATAAAAAACAGGGGGAGTGTTACAAGAAATTTTACATAAGCGGCATAGTCAAACAGAAACGGAATTGTAATGCTGTTGTTTAAAGCATTTCCTTCTATGAAAGAAAGAATTAGTAACGGAAACCATGTTATCAGTGAACTGATAATAATTTTTTTATAAATCTTTGTATTTTCACCAGATTCAATATGTATCCTCTTAAGTAAATTAAAGGTTTTATTATCTTCTGAATCAAAAAAATCTTTTTTATCCAATATAATAAATGTTATTCATAAACAATTCTACGACTTTTTCTTTTAATTTACTTATTTCACTTAAAATTAAAAAGATTAAAAAGGATTGAAAATGTTAAAAATTCATAAAAAGATTAGATATTTGTATACTTAAACTAATTTCTTTTTGTATTTTCAGGATTTTATTTTGTATTTAGACCGGAAATAAATCTGATTCTTACCTGCTGAATGTGAGGAATTATTATTTTTAATTTATTTTGATTTCATTAATATAAATGTAATATCATCATGAACTTCAGCATATCCTCTGAATTTACTGACTTCATCGAGTATTGCATTTTTAATCTCTAATGCGCTTTTATTTGAATTATGAAGGATAAGTTCCTTTATTCTTTCGATCCCGAATTCCCTTTTATATGCATTCATTGCTTCGGACAAGCCGTCGGAATAAAATAAAATTATATCGTTCTGATTTGTATTTAATTCAATTTCCTGAATTGATTTTTCAAAAAGTTCGGTATTGTTAAGTCCAAGAGCCATTCCTTTTTGCTGAATTTCTTCACATGTATGATCTGAAGAATTATAGTATAACACCTGTGTATGACCTGCACGGCAGATCTTTAGTTTTTTATCTCTGACCTTAGCGAGTGTCATACTGAAATATAGACTATTCTTTAAATGCCTGAATAAATTACCATTAAGTTGAACAAGAATTTTTTTCGGATCACAGTTTGGATCGCATTGTGTATCAGAAATAAATCTGAACAGAAGTCTTACCTGTACCATCTGAAGAGCTGCAGACATTCCTTTTCCGGAAATATCTCCAATTGATATCAGATAGGAATTATCCGGTTTTGAAATAAAATCTATAAAATCACCGCCTACTTCCTTTGCTGTTTCATAATAACTTGCAAGTTCGAAATCAGCATCTTCCGGAGCTTCTACAGGAATTAGACCTGTCTGAACATCTCTGGCAACTTCAAGTTCGTCTCTTGCTGTAAGCTTGTCTGCAATTTCAAATATCATTAAAAGATTTATAAGTAAAAAAGAAGTTACGGCTAAATTCCAGTCTTCCTTTAACATTGAGAAAGCAAATAGGAATAAACCGATCGTATACAATAATCTGATTGCCGGAGAAAGCTTTTTAAGAAATGCTTCAGCAAAATTCTTTATAAAACCAAATACTTCTTCAATTTTATTCTTTGGAGGTAACGGTTTTTCCATATTCCTCATGAGGTATTTGTATCTGGTGGGTGTTTCCTTCATGATCAGACGTTCAAATTCTTCTGAAGTCAGATCTTTGGAATAAAAATCATATACTCTTTTAAAAATGCTTTCTTTTTTCAAAAGTTATTAAATTTAAAATTAAAAACTATTACGCTTTGAATTGAAAATTGTTAGATTAAATTAATTTAATTTCGTTCACAATTTACTGAACTGTCCTTAAAAAGCAAAGCATTTTAAATTTATCCTGAATAAATAATAAGTTACATTGATATACTTAATATAAAAAAATCAGATGAATGACTTAGTTAAAGTAATATCGGAATCAGGAAAACAATCAGTGGAAATGGTAAACAGGATCTCTGATCCTGCAATGTGGATAATTTATGTTTATAAGAAATTTCTGTTTTTTAAAATCAAGAAATCATCTTACTGGTTTACTAATGAAGAGGAAGCGCTGAAATTTGCGGATGGTTATGGGAAGTGATTTGTGATTGTGGATTTTTCTGATTTTACAATGAATG
>DAIPYE010000089.1:0-9086 GCA_036782915.1 Bacteroidota bacterium
AAATGACATTGGAGCATACGGAGGTCCCGGTTCAAAAGTAATAGCAGGTAATCTTGTCGAAATTCGCAATCATGGAAATTCAACCGTTCCGTCAAAATTTTATCTGGCTCAAAACTATCCGAATCCTTTTAACCCAAAAACTATCATCACATTTACTGTTCCGCCCGGTGTTGAGGGGATTGTAAAACTGATAGTTTATGATGCGCTTGGCAAAGAGATCGCTGAGCTTATGAATGAAAGCAAATCAGCAGGAAAATATAGTGTTGTATTTGACACAGGGAATGAAGGGAAAAATATCTCAAGCGGTATTCTTTTTTATAGTTTGCAGGTGAACGATATTATTGTTGCTTCAAAGAAGATGATTCTTTTGAAATGAATGATTACATATTTGCGATTTCAAAATAAATAAAAACACAGACACCAATAATTATTTGTCTACATTTAAAATAATAAAAGACTTCTTTTCAATGGTAGATAGTGTTTCAATAAAAGTTGTTTAAATCAATTTTAAACTTTACTTATTGTCATTTGATTTTATTTTAATGTCAATGAGTTCCTTGTTTAGCTTTGCCGGGTTTCCGTCTTTATCAAATGGCATTTTAAAATTAAATACAAAAGGACAGGATCCGTTATCGTGAAGATATTCCAGTCTGTGACAGGCTTCTTCTCTTGTGGGAAAATGATCATCATCCACCCACCATGCTGCATAGGTCGGCCACTCCGGTTTCAAAGCCCACTCTTCACGCATCTTCAGTGCTTCTGAATGTGTCTTGTGATATGCAAACGCAAAAACAGATTCAAGATCTTTCCATAAACTAAGAGTAGCCGGAGCGCTCACATGTTTTTCCGGATCAAAAAATCTTGGTGATGCATATTTTCCCCAACTTCCGTTGTCTAAATTCAGAAATCCTTCTGAACTTTCTGCCTGAGAAAAAACTGTATCTACTCTGTCCCAGAATCCCTGAACCAATGGATGACCTTTTTTTTCTTTGAGAATTCCAAAAGTGTAAAATGCTAATTTCGCCATATTGTGAAATGTTTTAATTATCAAAATATCTGAAATAAATTAATGTTCAGTTTTTCTTTCTTCAAGAAGATCATCAATTACAATTATTATTTTCATAAAATTATCAGTCAGTTTCAATACATCATTTTCAAAATTGTTCAGATCAACGGTAAGCCAGCCCTGCATCAGTGTAAGCGGTCCGAAATTTTCACTGACATTCGGCCAGCTTTGATTAAATTTTTTAAATCTTTGTCTGAAAGAAAATGCAAAATCCCTGCTTTCAATTTTGTAACCTAAAAGCTTTCTTAATTTAAAAGCATGAATATTGTAAAAGATCTGATTTTTTTTGATTCCTTTTTCCTCCAGCCATATTGAAAAAAATATTGATGATTCTGTTTTTTCGCTAATACCGGTAATATTTTTCCAGCTATTTTTCTGAATTTTTAATACAACTGAATCTAGCCAGATACCTGTTGTAATTTCTAACTGACTGTCGGAAGGCAATTTACTTTTAATTTTTCGGGATATTTTTTCGAATCTTTTAAGATAATTCTTCATTATAATTTTTGTATTCCCGAATCGTTATTTTAATATTTCAGTAATATGATTCATTTCTAAAGCAAAGTATATTGTACGTCGAAAAGTGTAAGTCAATTTAAATTTTTCACTTTTTTTAATTCGGATTTAAATTTCTGAATTTGTCTCCGGTGTCTTGAAATATGAACAATAGCATGTTCCATAAGTTGTTCAATGTCATACAATTGCCCCCAGAAAGTGAGTATTTTTTTTGAAGGATCATATTGAGACATTTCAGACTGGGGAATATTTTCAAAAAATTTGTTTGTATGATTCATCATTTCATCCAATGCGAAATTATACTCAGAAACAGAATTTAATTTTTTTCTTACAGGCCAGATGCTTCCGGTATTTCCTCTGTGAATATCTATCATTGTAATATAGAAACTTCCGCAATGAATAATATGAGTAAGTAAGGATTGAATTGACACACAATCTTTATTCAAAGTCTTTTGATCAATTATTTTTTCAAGATCAGAATCTTTGATATCAGCAATATTATTTTTCAGATCTGAAATTACAACCTGATATTCATCTAGTAAAGCATTTATAACGCCTTTTGGGGATTTGAAAGACATAATTTTTATTTTCAATTAAAAAATTTTAAAAGAAATTATATTAAAATGAAATAAATTTCAACGGAGTTTACAAAATCAGTAGCAGGTTATCAGAATTTCAGAATTTAAAACTGTAAAATTATTCACTTTTGATCTCATATGACTGTTCTGCATAAACGGCAGACTTCAGAACTGAAATCGGCAGACGAAATAGAGGGAAGAAAGTTTGTTTTTGTAAAAACACCAGGTTTTTAAATTGTTACACAAAATTTATTTGAGTAATTTGTGAAAATTAAATTAATTAATGAAAGAAAAAATCCGAATTGCTTCAGGACAGGGTTTCTGGGGAGACTTAGTAGATGCTCCTTATAAGCAGGCGACAGGCGGACCCGTTGATTATATCATGATGGATTATCTTGCCGAAGTTACAATGTCCATTCTTCAGAAACAAAAACTCAGAGATCCGAATCTGGGTTATGCCCGAGATATTCCCGTTTTAATGGAAAGACTTCTTCCTGTTATCAAAGAAAAAAACATTAAAGTTGTTACAAATGGAGGCGGAGTAAATCCTATTGCTTGCCGTGATGCTATCTTTAACGTTGCAAAGAAAATTGGTATAAAGGAGCTAAAGATCGGAGTTGTAATGGGTGATAATATACTTGATGATATTGACGAACTTGTATCCAAAGGAATTGAGTTGAAAAATATGGAATCGGGCGAAAGTGTTAAAACTGTCCGTGATAAAATATTGAGTGCAAATGTTTATTTCGGCGCTGCGGCAATTGTAGAATGCCTGAAGCAGGGAGCTGAAATTGTTATAACCGGAAGAGTTACGGATACCGGACTTACGCTTGCACCGATGATATATGAATTCGGTTGGGATATGAATAACTGGGATCTTATGGCTGCGGGAACAGTCGCAGGTCACATTCTCGAATGCGGCGGTCAGGCAAGCGGGGGAAATTTTCTGGGAGACTGGAAAAGTATTCCGGATCTTGCGCGTATCGGTTTTCCGATAGCTGAGGCTTTCCCGAACGGAGAAGTGATCATTACAAAACATGAGAACACCGGCGGAAGAGTCAGCGTTGAAACTGTAAGTGAACAATTAGTTTATGAGATCGGTGATCCTAAAGATTATATAACTCCTGATTGTATTGCAGATTTTACTTCCATTCATTTGGAAGACATTGGAGAGAATCGTGTCAGAGTTTATGATGTAAAGGGATTACCTGCAACAGAATTTTATAAAGTCTCAATGTCATATTCAGACGGCTATAGTGCTTTTGGTTCTCTTACTTATTCCTGGCCGGATGCTCTTGATAAAGCTAAAGCAGCTGACGAAATTTTGAGAACCAGATTAAATGATCTTGGACTGAAATTCGATGAGATCAAAACCGAATTTCAGGGTTACAATGCATGTCATGGTCCGATTGCAAAAACTTATGATGAATTGAATGAAGTAGTATTAAGGATCGGAGTTCGCTCACAGGACAAAAAAGCAATTGAAAGATTCGGAATGGAGATCGCGCCTTTGATATTGACCGGACCTCCGGGAGTTACGGGATTTGCAGGGGGCAGACCAAAGCCGTCGGATGTAGTGGCATACTGGCCTGCTCTGATGCCAAAGAGTGAGGTGAAGCCGGAAGTAGTGGTTGAGTCTTTTAAAAATTAGAAATTAAGAATTACGAATTGAAATAATTGTTTTTAATTTTTTAAATGGGAGAAGCAGTTTAAAAGAATACAGGTATGTGGAAATGACAATTACAGGAATTTGATAAAGAATCAGAATTAATATTTCAGTGACAGAAATATTTGATTATATAAGAATATTAAATAAAATGGATTCTATAGATTAAGTAAATAAACAACAAGAAATATTTGAAGCATTAACTTTCCAATTAATTAATTAAATAATCAAAATGAAAAGTATCTGTATATTTTTATTAATGTTATTAATCTCAGGCTGTTCTTCCAAAGGTAAAGAAAGTTATGATGCCGGAGTGAAATTATTCCAGGAAAAAAAATATCAGGATTGTGTTCCTGAATTTCAGAAAGCCATTTCCGAAAATCCTGAGTTTGGGGAAGCATATATGTATCTCGGACGGGCTTACAATTCGCTTCAACAGTATGATCTCTCCATAGATGCTTATCAAAAAGCACTTGGAATATTTAAACAGGGAAAATTCAATTCATCTGTTGACAATCTTAAAGACGATAAGAAAATACCACAGGTAGAAGAAGTATGGCTTCCGTATTCCCAGATACAGCAAAAAATTCAAAAAGGGATTCCGCTTACAGATATTGAAATACAGAAACAGGAAGAGATAATAAAAAAACTGGATCCTAAATAAAAATTTATAACACAGAGACGCGGAGACACAGAGAGATTAATTTTATAATTTAAATAATATTGAATTATAAAAAGTTTTTCAATAATTAAATCAACAGATAACACATTGTCGAAAAACTTAATCAATCTCTATCCTGTATTAAAAACTCAAAAATAATTTAATGGAAAAAATTCTTGTAATAGGAGCGGCAGGACAGATCGGTTCCGAACTTACACTGGCTTTGAGGAAAGTTTATGGTGATGCAAATGTTTTTGCCACTGACATTAAGGATGCTCCGAATGACATAAAAAAGTCAGGACCGTTTCAGCTTCTTGACGTTATGGATGATAAACGTCTCATACATTTTGTGATAAGATATAAGATCACACAGGTATATTTACTTGCAGCAGTTTTATCCGGGAATGCAGAGAGACTTCCATTGCAGGCGTGGGATATAAATATGAAAAGTATGCTGAATATTCTTGACCTTGCCCGCGAAGTCGGGATAAATAAAGTTTTCTGGCCAAGTTCTATAGCTGTGTTTGGATTGACAACTCCAAAGATAAATACGCCGCAGTTAACTATCATGGAGCCGAATACTGTATATGGTATAAGTAAATTAGCCGGAGAAAGATGGTGTGAATATTATTCCAAAAAATTCAAACTCGATATAAGAAGTATCCGGTATCCGGGTTTGATAAGCTATAAGACAGAAGCCGGAGGCGGTACGACAGATTATGCAGTTGAAATATTTGATGATGCAGTTGAATCAGGAAAATTCGAATGTTTCCTAAAACCTGAAACGAAATTACCGATGATGTTTATGCCGGATGCTATCCGCGCAACTATAGAATTAATGGAAGCAGATGAAAGCAAATTGTCAATTCGCTCCAGTTATAACATAAGCGGAATTAGTTTTGACCCGAAAGAACTTTCTGATGAGATAAAAAAATCAATTCCCGAATTTGAAATTACATACAAGCCTGATTTCAGACAGGCAATTGCCGAGTCATGGCCTCAGAGTATTGACGACAGTGTCGCGCGTAAAGACTGGAACTGGAAGCATGAATATGATCTTGAGAAAATGACAAAAATAATGCTGAAAGAGACCAAGAAAAAATTCAATAAAAAATAAATTAATCTTCATCCTATGAAGTCATTAAATTTATTTTTTCCATGCTGAAAGAACTCCTGTATAAAATACCTCAGCATAAGAAAGGACTCATTTATATAAGCTTCGCAGCTTTGATGTGGAGTTCGGGAGGGCTTTTTATCAAAGTACTTACATTAGATGCTTTTCAAATATCTTTTTACAGATCACTCATTGCTGCAATTACAATTTTCACAATTACAATTTATCAGAAGAAAAGCTTAAAATTTGAATTTGACATAATCTCAGTTTTTTGCACACTTACATATTCTCTGATTTTAATTCTCTTTGTGATTGCAACAAAATTAACAACTGCTGCAAATGCAATTTTTCTCCAGTTTACAGCTCCGATATATCTTCTTGTTTTAGAACCAATTTTTTTAAAAACAAAGTTTGAAAAGCGAAACCTAATTGCTCTGATATTTTGCTTTATAGGAATGTCACTTTTCTTCTTCGGTAAACTGGATCTTTCCGGGATACAGGGTAATTTGTTTGCAATCGGCTCCGGTATTTGCTTTGCGCTTTTTTCACTTTTCCTGAAATGGAAAAAGCAGATTCATAAAAGCAAGGATACAATTGTTTATATTGCGGCAGGAAATATTCTGGTATGTATTTTCTGTTTACCGATGGTGTACGATAAAATATTTATAGAATTTAATCAGCTGATCATTCTGCTTTTCATGGGAGTTTTTCAAATTGGAATAAGTTATATAATTTTTAATGAAGGGATAAAATATATTTCAGCAACTGAATCTATGATCATAGCAATGCTTGAAGCAGTTCTTAATCCGGTCTGGGTTTTCATCGGAGTAGGGGAAGTACCTACAATATACTCTATTGCCGGTTCAGTAATAATACTGCTGGCAATTATCTGGAGAAATTTCTTTGTGAAAAGCGATGAGATCATTCAAATAGTAGAATAAAGTTTATCAGTCAAAAAACAAAAAATAGATCAAACCGCCGATTGCCAGCTGCATCAGGACTACAGAAATTGCAAAATTGGTATCATTTGTATTTGATTCGTCCAGTTTTGAATTGTTACCTGTAAATGTATATTCATTGTATGCTTCATTTGCAGAATTTTTAAAATCGATAGCAAAGTATGCACCGGTAACCGCAGCAGCTCCCAGTAAAAGAATTGCAGGTAAATTTCTTTTGGTTTTAAATTGTGTACCACGGTTTTTGTATACCACTTCATTACTACCCGACTTAACGGCAGTTTGTAACTTGATTTCTGCTCCTGTTTCAAAATTGTAATCATTTATGTCAAATACAAAATCCATATAATTTTTTTTTCTGAATACAAAATTTCCTGTAAGTTTTGTTTCAGAGAAAAACCGTAAAGGAGTAAAACCAAATAATGTATCCGCTCTGAGAATATTTGCGTTATATGGTTCTGAATTTAAGTAATAAAAATATTGAAAATTTATATTAAGTGTAGTATCTTTTGTAAAGTTCAGATCTTTTAACTGATTACTGTTTTGCCATTCTATACCCGGATTTGGATTAATTAATTTTATTTTATATTCACCTTTTTTTAATTTAAAATCTGTTACGGGAGTTTTTCCCATAAACTGAGAATCAATATAAACATCCGAACTATCAAAATTTGAATATATATTGAGATTAAAAATACCTGTAGAATCAATACCTGAAAGAGAATCAGTCTGAGATTTTAACTCCATAAAATGCCACAAATCAATCTGGGCAAAAGATAAATTAAACTGAATAAAAAATATTATGACAATTAACTTTTTCATTGAAAGAATATTTTATTTAAAACAATAAACATACTTATCATCACTACCGGTAAAAATAAAATCTTTCCATATCACAGCGCTGGTTCTAATCCTTCCTTCACATTTATACCTCCACAACTCTTGACCGTCATCTGCATTCAGGCAATAAAAAAATTTATCATATGATCCGATAAATATTTTATCTTTATGAAGTAATGGTGAAGCTGTTACAGTTCCGCGTGTAGTGAATTTCCATACAATATCTCCTTTTACTGAGTCAAGCGAATATACATTTCCGTCAATTCCTGTAATTATAATTGTGTTTTTGTAAAAGGTCGGTGATGAAAGAAACTTAGTATTTAGATTTTTTTTCCAAACTAATTTTCCGGCTGTATCCAGGCAATAAAAATTTTTATCATCAGAGCCGAAATATATTTTTCCATTGTAAACAGATGCATCGCAGAAAATTGATGCGCCGGTTTTAAATTTCCATAATTCTATTCCATGGTTTAATTCGAATGCATACATATTTCCGTCATTACTTCCCAGTAAAATTTTTTCATTACAGATTGTCGGACTTGTATAAAAAGAAGTCAGATATTCACCGGCTTTTGATTTCCATATAATAGTTCCGGATTTTGCATCCATTTTATAAAGTTCGCCGAATGTATTGCTTACCAGAATATTTTCATCAATCATTACCGGTGAAGATTCTACCCATTTTACATTGCGCTGCCATTTTATAGTTCCGAGTATCAGATTATAACTGAAAATATTACTTTCTCTGTCTCCGGCAGAAGCAACAATTACATTATTATTAAAGATCAGCGGAGTTGAAAAAGAGGATTTTCCCAGAGTTGAAGTTTTCCCAAGACTTTTTCCGCTTGAAACATCAAAAGAATAAAAATCACCATTAAGTGTATTTACAAATAATATCGCGTCACTTGCAGACAGTACATTTTTTGCAAGTCCACCGTCAATATTATATTGCCAGAAAAGATTAAACGGCGGATTGAGTTCTGAAGGAGATTTTGAAATATTGGTTTTTTCAGGATTTCCTCCAATCATAAGCCAGTCCTCATTTTCATTTACTTCAACCAGCTTTTCAAGACTGATAGAACTGCAGGAATAAAAGATAAATGAAAACAATATCAAAATTGAAAACCTGAATATCATAAATTTAATTTATATTCAATAATTTTTAAAACTTTTAAAACAATAAAGATATATTGGACTGGTCGGATAAATGAGGGTCGGTTGTCTGAACTTTATTGTAAAACTATTGCAACTGTAATTAAAAATCAATAGATATGGGTTTAAATGTCCATAATTTCTTTCCTGAATTATAAAAGAAGATCTTTACATTGAGTAAACTTTAATTGAATTTTTCTTAAAAAATTAATAAAGTATATTTGAAACAATAAAAAAATAAAAATGAAAATTGGAATTACCTGTTATCCCACTTATGGTGGAAGCGGAGTTGTAGCAACTGAACTTGGTAAGGCACTTGCTTTGAGAGGTCATGAGATACATTTTATTTCTTATGCTATGCCGACGCGCTTGAATGGTTTTGTGGATAATATTTTTTATCATGAAGTTGAAATTAATAATTATCCACTCTTTGAATTTCCATTATACAGTATAGCTCTTGCCAGTAAAATGGTTGAGGTTACAAAATTCTACGAACTCGATCTTCTTCACGCACATTATGCAATTCCTCATGCTACG
>DAIPYE010000089.1:9096-13106 GCA_036782915.1 Bacteroidota bacterium
CGCTTATCTGGCAAGGGAAATCTTGAAATCAGAAACAAACAATTCTATTGACATAAAATTCATCACGACTCTTCACGGAACGGATATTACACTTACGGGACTTGAGCCGAGTTTTCTTCCGACAATGAAATTCAGCATAGAAAAATCGGACGGAGTAACAGCTGTTTCAAAATTTCTGAAAGACAAGACTCAGCAACAATATAAAATTAATAAAGACATCGAAGTTATTCCAAACTTCATAGATATTAATAAATACAAAAGGGAAGATGATGAAAAGACCAAATGTTTTAAAAAGAATTTTGCTCCTAACGGAGAGAAGATTCTGGTTCATACATCAAATTTCAGAGCGTTGAAAAGAGTACAGGATGTAATAAAGGTGTTTGATGAAGTTAAAAAGAAAGTTGATTCAAAATTAATATTAATCGGTGATGGACCGGAAAGAAGCGAATGCGAAAGACTAAGCCGGGAACTGGAAATATTTGAAGATATAAAATTCATGGGTAAACAGGATGCTTTGGTAGAGCTGCTGTCTGTTTCAGATATTTTTCTAATCCCATCCCAGTCAGAAAGTTTCGGATTATCAGCGCTTGAAGCAATGGCTTGCGGTGTTCCCGTAATATCATCAAGTGTCGGCGGACTTCCGGAATTAAATCATCACGGTGAAACAGGATATATTGCTGAAATCGGTGATGTGGACAGAATGGCGAAGTATGCGATCGAATTATTGACTAATCAGAAACGTTATGATCTGCTTTCAAAGAATGCCCGAAAGAGAGCTGAAGATCTCAGTGAGGATAATATTGTTCCAATGTATGAGAAGTTTTATGAAAAGATAATCGGGAGTTAATTTTTTAAAATAAAATTATTCTACACCTACACCTATACGTGTGCCACATCTTATAAATGTGGCACGACTTTTTCTATATTTTTAAAGTACTTTTGAATAATCTCATCTTTCAAAACCTGATTTGAATAATTTCGAAAATCTTTAAAATCTATACTCAGTAATTTTGCAGTCAATTCAATATTACACAAAGGTTCATTTTTATTCCCGCAATATTCCTTAAATGAACTAAATTCCCAATCATCAATATTTGAAACCAGCTCCTTTCTCAAAGGACTCTGATGAATAAAATTCAAACAATATTCAGCATGACAATCATTCAAATCAACAAATCTGCTTTTTGTGTTTTGAGTAAATAGAGAGCCCGTCCTGTATTCCTGTTTGTTAATTCCTTTTGTATAAGAACTTAAAAGCAACCGAAATCCTTCGCTGATTTTATTTCTTTCTTTAAAATCAGAAGGTGAAGAATTACCTTTTGAGTAAATTAATATCTGAAATTGATTTGGAATCAGTGAATATGAAAGTATTTCACAATTTGGCTTCAGATACTTTCTGATTTTATCCAGAAAATATAAGTAGTTTTCATTCTTGAAAAAAATTCTTTGATAGTTTATTCCCTGATTGAAAATGTGATAAATATTACCTTCTTTATATTTCATAATTTTATGAAGTTTAATTCCGGTAATTTATTACAATTCATTTTGCGGTAAACTGATATTTGTTATGTAAGATAGAATTTTACACTTTTTTCAAATTGTCATTGAAACCTTACCTCTCTTCACAAACTTCCCGTAACCTTTTTTAATTTTTTCTTTACCTTTATAAATTGCAACCACACCGCGAAGCAATACTGTTTCAACTTTTCCCGTAACTTCCCAGCCTTCATATCCGGAATAATCTACATTCATGTGATGTGTCTTTGCGGATAAAGTGTGCTTTTTCTTCGGATCAAAAATAACAAGATCTGCATCCGCTCCAATACCTATTGTTCCTTTCTGAGGAAACATGCCGAAGATCTTAGCAGAGTTTGTAGAAGTTACTTCCACGTATTTATTAAGACTGATCTTACCTTTGTTTACACCTTCAGAATAAAGCAACTCCATTCTATGCTCAATCGCCGGATGACCATTTGGAATTTTCGAAAAATCCTTTTCACCCATTAATTTCTTTTTCCATTCAAAGGGACAATGATCCGTGCCGACAACCTGCACCATTCCCTGATTGATCCCTGCCCACAGAGTTGCCTGATCTTTTTTCTCACGAAGTGGCGGGCTCATTACCCATTTAGCACCTTCGAAATCTTTTTCATAAAGTGAAGCATCAAGAATTAAATACTGAATGCATGTCTCAACAAAAACTTTCTGATTGCGTTTTGAAGCATCGCGAATATGATTCAATGCACCTTCACATGTCATGTGAACAATATAAGCCGGAACATCAGTATGATAAGCCATATCAGCAAACCTGCCGGATGCTTCCGATTCAGTAATTTCCGGCTGTGATAAATAATGGTAAAGCGGTGAAAGTTTTCCTTCGGCTCTGTGCTTGGCAATTAAGAAATCGATCACATCACCGTTAGTTGCATGCACGGTAACAAGTCCGCCCCGGTCCCGAACTTCATTCATCAGCCCGATCATCTGACGATCATCTATCATCAGAGCTCCTTTATATGCCATGAAAGTTTTGAAAGAAGTAATACCTTCTTTGTCAATCAGTTCTTTGATCTCCTTCTTTGTGTCATCATTGAAATCCGTAACAGCCATGTGAAATGAATAATCTCCGTAACAGTTTCCGTCAGATCTGCCACGCCATTCATCAAGAGCAGAGTGTAAAGATTTCCCCTGAGTTTGCAAGATAAAATCAATAACCATCGTTGTTCCTCCGTGAAGTGCGGCGAGTGTACCAGTTTCATAATTATCACTTGAGAATGTTCCCATGAATGGCATATCGAGATGAACATGCGGGTCAATGCCTCCCGGGAAAATTAATTTTCCGGAAGCATCAATTTCTTCATCTGCTTTTACATTCAGATTTTTTCCTATTGCAGAAATTTTTTCACCTTCGATAAAAATATCTGCTGTGTAATCTTCTGAAGCTGTGATCACACGACCGTTTTTGATTAAGATTGACATAAAATATTAAATTTATATTTTTCAAAAAATTTTATTAGAGCGAAAAGAAAAATGATTTTTATATTTATCCTCTGTGTCTCTGAGTCTCTGTGTTGAATTCCAAATAAGAATGTTTTCTCATAAATAAATAATACAAAACTCCCGAAACACCAAATCCGACAAACCAAGCATAATGATATAAATTATCGATCCATTGCGGAAATGCATCCTTGCTTACTAATTCAACTGTTGTCAGAAATCCCGGAACGTTCGGTAATATTCCTAAGATCAAAGCAATGATAGCAAATTTATTGAATCCGTTATCATAAGTATACTCTCCTTTCAATTCGTACAGATCGTTCACATTTAATTTCTTTTTCCGGATGAAATAATAATCGGCTATCATGATACCACCGACAGGACCAAGCAGACTGGAGTATGCAATCAACCATTTAAAAATATATCCGCCGGGATCAGCGATAAGTTTCCACGGAAATATTAAAATTCCGATTACGCCGGTAATGTAACCGCCTTTTCTGAAATCAATTTTCGCCGGTGAAAGATTTGCAAAATCGTTTGCGGGACTGACAATATTTGCGGCAATGTTTGTTGCCAATGTAGAAATGGCAATACATATCATTGCAACGCTGACTAAAATTTTATTTTCAAATTTTCCTGCAAGTATCACAGGATCCCAGATCATGTTTCCGTAAATTATTACAGTTGCCGAAGTTACAACAACTCCTATAAAAGAAAACAAAGTCATTGAAGGAGGAAGTCCGATTATCTGTCCCATTACCTGAGCTCTCTGACTTTTAGCATATCGTGTGAAGTCGGGAATGTTCAGCGAAAGTGTAGCCCAGAATCCGACCATTCCTGTTAATGCAGGAAAGAAATAATTCCAGAATTCTGAACTCGTCTGAAATTTCGAGGGCTGTGCAAGTATTGGTCCTAATCCATTGCCTGCTGAGATCGCCCAGAATAAAAGCGCTAATGCTGCGATCGGCAGGAAGTAAGCTTTGATAACCAGTAATTTTTTTATACTGTCAACTCCA
>DAIPYE010000090.1:0-13088 GCA_036782915.1 Bacteroidota bacterium
CTGTTAACTGCCTAACTGTTAACTGCCTAACTGTTAACTGCTTAACTGTTAACTGCCTAACTGTTAACTGTTAACTGCCTAACTGCTAACTGCTAACTGTTAACTGCCTAACTGCCTAACTGCTAACTGTCTAACTGCTAACTGCCTAACTGCTAACTGCCTAACAGTTCATTCCGGAATCTCAAGTATCTGTCCCGGACTTATATCCGAAGTGTTCCTTAAATTATTTTTTTTCACAAGCAAATCCACCTTTTCTTTATCCTTATAAAAAAGAATGGCAATTTTTTCCAGCGAATCTCCTGCTTTTACTTTATACTTAATACTTTCACTGTTTGAATTTTTCTCTCCTGAAAATTTACCGGAAGAATTTTTTAAATCATTCTTTATGTCAGTATTTTTAGATTCAGAATTTCCGGGTAAAGAGTCTCCTGTTTCTAATGATAAATTTTGTCTTGAATTTAATTCCATTTCGGTCAGCAGTCCGTCAAGTTTTTCTTTAAGCTGAATATTATTTGATCTCACTTCATCAAGTTCCTTGACAAGTCCTTCCTTCTGATCAATCGATTGCTTTAATTCTTTATTTGTATAAATAATGAAAATAAAAAGCAGAACATTCAATAATGCAAGAGAAATTATTATAAGATTTTTTAAATTCAGGAAAGCCGGCTTTTTGAGTTTTGTCAGATCTTCGATAAAGTTTAATTCAGAATTATCCTGCTCTTTTGTATGAGATTCATTTTGAGAATTAACTGAATTTAAATTTTTTAATCCGTCATTATTAATAATATCATACAGATAAAACCCTTTCGTTCTGATGATCTTATTTTCCCTTTTATAAAAAAAACCTCTTTCATTTATCACAGGATCAAATACATAAGCTGTCATATATTCCAGATTAAAAAAATTTTCCTGAATAAAAAGATCATAACTGGAAAGGAAAACTGTATGTCCGGGATGTGAATGAAACCAGCCGAGAATAATTTTTCCGGGAAATTCTTTTTCGAGAGTATTACTTATCTGATCCCAGGTATCGTGTGTGAATGTTAGCCGCGAGATTGAAGAATTTGTATGCTTCGCAATTATAAAATTATCGATGGAAATAAATTGTTCGTTTTGAGAATTAACGCAGACATCTCCCACCAGAACTCCGCCTAATTCATTATTCAGATCACCCGAAAGATAATCATCAATACTTTTTAATGTTTCCTGACGGATAAAGATCTTGAATTCATCTTCGATTAATTCATCTCCGATAAAGGACTTATCAAATGGAAATTCAGAAGTTTTAATGTTTTTATTTCCGGAATTATCTTTTACTTCTATATTCATTGGTCAATATACTCAAAGCATAAAAAACATTAAATCGAAATAATTTTTTTATTGGTGACTTTGAGCAATGCGAACAGGAATTTATATAAAATCTAATTTCATTTTTTATGGTGAAATAACTGAGATCATTAAAGTAGAATTATTTTCAACAAGATGTAGATCAGATGCATCAACAAATCCGTCATTATTAAGATCTTCTGAAACATATCCTTTTTGAGAAAGTGAAGCTGCATTTTCAACTAAACTGATGTCTGTACCGTCAATCACATTATCTTTATTAACATCACCGCTCCAGATGCAGTATATATTTCCTTTCAATGAAAGGTTTCCTCCGAATGCTTTTGATAAAGAATCTGTAAAATTATAATTTAGTTCGGAATCTGTAAAATGATTTCCTGTTGAGCTCCATGTTTGTATCCCGTTTCTGTAATCCAGAACTAAATAAAAATTTGTATCATTGGAAACATTGCCAAATGAAAACAAACCGCTTCCCGAATCAGAAATAAGTGAAACAGATGAATCAATAATTGCATACGGAAAAAAAGTATTTCTCAAAAAAACTTTTAAACTGTCAGATGATATTGTATTTGTATTTATGTCATATAAACCTTCAGAAAATGCTGTCAGAGTTAAATTTTTTAAACCACTTAATACAGGTGAATTTGAATGAAGAGTAACTTTAAAAAGTGGTTTTGAAGGATCATTTGTCTGAATGTTCATCAATGGAGTATCACCTGAATCTGAGTCATTCAAATTTCCACCGGATTGCAAATTCAGATTAATTCTAAACAGACCGCTGTCACCCGGCGGAATTGATGCTGGCGGAGTATTTACTATAGAAAATAATTCTGAAAATTCACCGGTAAAAAATGTTCCGGAAATATTAAGATTCGCAGTTCCTGAATTCTTAAGATAAAAATCCTTTTCAATATCTTCTCCCCTATTATCAGAGTTAAAATTGATCATTGAATCAAGGCTGTTATCAACCTGAATTGCAGAGCTTGTAATACCTGTAGTTCTGCTTAATATAATTTTCACACTGTCAAAAAAAGCATAGTCAGTATTGCTTCTGTCAAAGTGAAGTATTTTCCAGTTCCCTGACGCACTGTTACCGTTAAGACCTTTTAGATTAAATTCCGGTTTGAAAGATCCGTTGAGATACGGCGGTGTTGCGTTACTCCAGTTATTCGTAGCAGAATCAGAAATTACTGATCCGTAAATATTATCACCGGAGCCTCCGTTTGAAGCGAACAAACATTTTCTGTTATTATTTGCATCAGTAAATGGCGTAAAGATCTGAATGACTTCATCATCAAGATATGTATGACGCATGTTAAGAATTATCTTTGCATCAAGTATTTTAAAATTTCCGAAATTTACCGAAGGCGAAACTGTCGCACCGTAATCTGCGCCGGCAAAAGCAGGGATCTTCTTAACTTCTGAAGTAATATTTCCCACCGCAAAATAACAGAGATAAAAAGGGTTAGGCGAATGTTTTGGAAAGGTGTTTATATTATTATTATTGTCTGATGCTTTTATATAATATCTTACTTCAGTTTCCCAGCCCTGAGACGGGATTTTAAAAGTAAAAATGTTTCCCGTAACTGAATATGCGCAAAGTGAATCAAAAAAAGTCCAGTTTGCAGAGGCTTTTTTAATTTTGTAAAATAATTTTGGCTGGTTATTTCCTGTTACCGGAACCGGTGTACCGTCCTGGTCTGTGATCTCTGCAGTAATATCAGTCGGATATGTGCTTGATATTGAAGAAACATTTAAATGATTTATCAACGGAGGAGTTATATCAATTCCCGCAGCTAATCTCACGGAGTTTAATGCGTTCACTCTGCCGTATCCGTTATACTCACTCCATTTTCCGTAAGTCTTATCTTTATCATAAGGAATATTGTCGGTTTTATCACAGCCTCTTGTTAAATTATTATAAACCTCTTCTCTTGTTTGCGAAGGGTTAACAGATAATACAAGCGCCGCAACTCCTGCAGCATTTGGACAGCTTGCAGATGTTCCCCAGAAGTTCGGATCATATCCGCCACCCGATACTAAAGTATAACAGCTTGTCGGCGCGATCATATCAAGTTCACCAATAGAATTTTCACCGTAATTGCTTCCCCAGAAAAAGTAATTGCCTGTTCCGGGTGATTTCGCCTGATCATGCTGCGTAGATGATCCGATACTCAGAACATCCGGCAAAACTGACGGATAAAGCGGTGGATTATTTCCATCATTTCCCGACGCGAATAAAATAATACATCCAAGTCCCCCGTTTCCCGCCGCATTATTGATTGCATCTGTTACTGATGATAAAGGAGTTCCTCCGCCCCAGCTGTTACATAATACATCCAGACCTATTGCGACTGAAGAATCGAAAGCTCTTGTGATATCAGAGCTGTAAGAATTACCGTAATTATCAGTTATCAAAACAGACATAAGTTTACAATCAGGAGCAACTCCGGCAATTCCTGTAGAATTATTCATCACTGCACCGATCAATCCCGCAACAGATGTTCCGTGATAACCAATATCCACAGCCGAACTGTTGATATTATTTACAGCATCATAACCACACAATAAATGACCAGCCTGCTGAAGATCAGGATGAAGAGAATCTATACCTGTATCAAGAATGCCTATTTTTATATTTGGAGATCCTGTAGTAAAATCCCAGGCATCAGAAACACCCATATCAGCACCGGGTATTCCGTTTACCGCTGATGCATCTCCATAAAAAGCGAACGGACTTCCGGTTTGAATTAACTGACCGCTGTTTTTTAAAGACCATTGAGTCTGGAAATATGGATCATTAGGAACTGACAGAAACAGACATTTTTCCGGATACAAAAAATCCGGCTCTGAATATTCAAAAAGTCCCGATGAATAATAAATTTCAGAAAGCTCTAAAGCATTCTTGCTTACATTACTGTTTGTTTTTATTAAGTATCCTTTTTCATTAGAGAATTTACCTTCTATTGTACAATTGTTCATTACATTCAATGAATTTAATCTGTCAATATCCTTACCGTTTTTCAGCTTTACGGTAAATCTGTCAGTCGGAATCTGAGTTACTTTTTTAGATGAGCCATAGTATGCATTTACAGATATTTTGACTATAGTGCTGTTATTTCGGATAATGTTAAGTTGTTCATTTATTTCATCCTGCGATCTGGCTGAATTATACTTCACCAGATAAATATCCGAATCAATTTTCTTTAAAATGTCTCTGGAATCAATCAGATTTTTAAGATTTTCGCTTACAAATTCCCCTGAATAATTTTTACTATTCAAAATTAATGCAATTACATCATTTCTTTGCTTTAATTCAATTTTGCTTCCTTTATAAAAGTAAAAATCCTGTGAATAGATAAAATTAGCAGTAAATAAGAAAATAAGAAAAGTGTAAATAGTTTTCATAAACTAAATTTTAATTTTACAAAATAATTAATAACAATATTAAAACGGCTTAACTTCTTTAAATTACAAGACGTTAGCATATACTGTATAAACTCAGTTGTGATATACTTTATGTTTGAAATTTTCAGAAATATTGAAACCATTAATACACTTTGGGGTAATTTTTATTGGGGTGAGTAAAAATAATTAAATCTTAAGCAGTTTATCAGGAAAGATCTAATTAACAAATATTAAACAATATAACACTGCACATCTGCAGTATTATATTCAAAACTAAATGATAAATAATTGTGTGTGCAAATATAAAAGTAATAACGATTAATTCCTAATTACTTTTATGTCAGAAAGGATAATTTTTTAAAAAGCAGGAAATTAAATACCGGTATAATTTTAAAAATTTACTCTGTAATAAGTGAGGAAATAATATGAAAATTTTACAGATCAATAAATTATGCTGATTTCTCCGGAATAAAATTTATGTTTTTTCCCGTTTTCCAGACATACATTCAAACCGCCGTCTTCGCCGATTTTAATTACCTCTGCTCTGATCTCTTTATCATCTTCCAGCTGTTTAAAATGAATAAACTTTCCAATTATGTTTGAATTAGAAGACCAAAGTTCCATTAATTTCTTATGTTGAGACAGGAGTCCGGAGTTTTCAAAAAATAGCTCTGCAAATTTTATTAAAATTATTTCAGGATGAAAATCTTTTTTAAATTCTTTTTTAAGCGAAGAGGCTTTATGTGTAATTTCTTCCGGGAAAAAAATCTGATTTACATTCAGACCAATACCAATAATAAATTTCTTCAGTTCATTATTAAGATCTTTGATTTCCAGCAGAAGACCTGCAATTTTCTTTTTATTAAGCAAAAGATCATTTGGCCATTTCAGGGAGAGATCAGAATCCTGAAATTCAGATATGAAGTGTTTAACAGTGAGGAATAAAATATAAGAAGAAAAAAAATTTACAAAATGGATCTCATCAATTCTTAGTTTAAAATTCTTTATTAAAGAGTAAGAAAGATTTTCTCCTTTTGATGATTTCCATTCCCTGCCGAATCTGCCGACACCATTGGTCTGATTATCTGTAATTACAAGAGTATTATCGGGAAGATTTGCGAGATTACATTTTGAATAAATATTTGTCGATCCAAGATCATCAAAGTAAATGATCTTTTTAAGTATATTTGTTTTTAACAGACTCTCATTCAGTATATCAATATTCATTTTTATTGTTTTAAAATAACAGTAAGAAATGATTTTAACAGACTAAATACAATTTTCTTATTTCCTGTCAGGTTCAGAACTTTTTTTATCAACTGCTTTTGCAGGTTTATCATTTTCATCATCATTATCATTATCATACATATTTTTCTTTTCATTTTCGATTACATCTTCTTCATTTTCAGAATCAGGAGATTGAACATACGGGTCAGTTACAGGTTCTTTATAAACATTGTTATTGTCAAAGCTAAGAGCAGCATAACTGTCAACTCTGCCGTAACCATAATATTTATCCCAACCGGGTTTATCTTCTCTCGGATCACCGACAAGATCTTTTGATGAAAGCTTTATAATCCTTTTAATTTCTTCTGCTGATCTTAATTTATTCTGAGATAAAAGCAGGGAGGCAATACCGCTTACAATTGCTGTAGACTGGGAAGTTCCGCTCCAGAATACTTCAAAATTATAATCATTTTCAAAATCAAGTCCGTAGATCTTATTTCCCGGAGCAACTACAGCTATATGCTTTCCCCAGCAGCTCCCGCCTCCCCAAGAAAATTTCCTGCATCTGTTGTCATCCGTATCAGTTGCACCAACAGCAAAAACACCTTCAAGGCTTGCAGGATAATAATTCCTTCCGTCTCCTTTATTCATCATTGCTGCAACTATAAGCACATTATTATCCTGAGCATAATTGATTGCAGTCTGCAAAACTCTTGAATAATCATCTCCACCTTCACTCATATTAATAATTCTTGCACCATTATCTACAGAATACTTAATCGATTCGCTCCACCATTCATATTCGCCTGTATTATCGGCATTAAGATTTTTGGAATTCATCAGTTTGCATCTCTTATTTATTCCGGAAAACCCAAGTAAATTATCAGTACTTGCTCCTATAACTGTTGCAATGTTGGTTCCGTGTCCGAAACCGTCTTCAGGTCTTCTGTCATCATAAGCAAAATCCCATCCTTTGTAATCGTCAATGTAACCGTTATTGTCATCATCAAAACCGTTTCCGGGAATTTCTTCTTTATTGATCCAGATTTTTTCCTTCAGATCCGGATGATCATCTTTAATTCCCGAATCAAGAATTGCAACTATCACTTCTTCGCTGCCGGTTTCAATTTCCCACGTATTCAATATTTTTATATCAGCTCCGACTTTTGCATTTCCGCCACTGGTCGGACTTAATGAACCGTTATTCTTTAAATACCATTGTTTATAAAACATTTCATCATTTGGTTCATTCTGATTCAAAATATTTTTTATTGAATTCAGATCTGAAGTTCCTTTTACGCCCGCTGAGAATCCAATATAATTCGGTTCACTGAATTCTACTTCTTTATCTTTACTGAAATTATTTACTATTTCCTCAATATTAGAAAACTCACCTTTATTTTCATCAATGGTAAATACATAGATTCGGGACATTCCGTATTTTGAATAAATTACCGGATTTCCGTTATTAAGTCTGAAAACTTTTTTTATATCCTTTATGTGATATTTATTGATCTTTTCATCCATAGATTCAATGCCTGTTTGAAGAGAGATCTTACCTGTGGCTTCTGACACTTTTAAATCAGATTTTGTTTTTACAAAGAATTTATACTTTGAATATAATCCCGACTGATTGTTTATGTGTGTCTCTAATTTCAAAGGCAACATCAGAAATACAATCAGGAGAGGAAACAGATAGATTATTTTATTCATATTGAAATGTGATTTAAACTGAATTTTAAATTTTAGAAATTATATGAAAGCCCAAGGCAAAGTTTCAAACCGTCAACAAATATCTTTGAATTTAATTCCTGCTCCAGATCATAAATTGTCCCGTTTATTTTAATTTCCGAAACGGGATATCTGCTGCTGACAGAATATTCTGCCTGTCTGAATTCAATTTCAAAAACTGCGGATAAATTTTTCGTAAAACTTAATTCCATTCCTGTCAGAACAATAAGGCTTATTCCCGGATTTTTCGACACTGTGCTGCTTACAACATTCAGAACAGTTCTTTTCCTGTCACCATAATAAATTCCCAGACCTCCTCCAAGAAATAAGCTCAGATCTTCCGTAAAATCAGGCAGATTAAAATATCCCTTAAATTCAAGAGGTACAACAGAAAGCTCTTCAGTAACTCTTGCTCTGACAGTAAGAGTATCATTACTGAAGGTCTGGGTTAAATTATCAGAATCTGTAATCTTTAAGAACTGAACTGAAACACCGAAAGCTATATTTTGCGAAAAAAATTTCTTTCTGACAGATATACCATATCCGTAATCACCGGAAACAGATTCAGTTATATTTCTTTCAAACAAATCGACTGAATACGGATACATCTGTATTGTTGAAGAAGAAACATAAGTTATTTCAGGCATAATGCTGAATCCTGTGTTTTTATAATTCCTGTTGTCTGACTGTGAATGAAGGAGTTCAGGAATTAAAAAACAAATTAAATAAGAAATTACATATAATTCTTTATTTAACATAAAAAATCCACTATCTGAAAATACAAATAGTGGATATAAATAATACTTTTTAATTTAATTTTTAATCCAATTTTTCTTGGATAAATATAAAATTACAATTAATTAAGATATTTGTTTCTGTTATCTATTATATCAGCATCTGCCTGCATTTTTTGAAGCCATTCCGTAACAATCTGTTGCCTTTTAGCCTGAAAAAGACTTTTTCTGATATCAGGAGCTTTAAGTAAATAATCTGATTCACTGAATTCAGTTACAGAATTTAACTTTATAATATAATATCCTTTTTGCCCTTTGATCGGTTTTGATATTTCACCCGGTTTCATTTTAAAAATAGCATTAGTTACTGCGTAATCTGTACCAATTATGGCATTAGGTTTCAAAACCGTAACACTGTCTGCTGTTTCATATATATATTCAGGAGCAACTGATTTAAGTGAAAGAATGTCTCCGTTGTTTATTTTTCCGGAGAGATCATTTGCAACACCAAGAAGTGCCTGATATTTTTTTTCATTTATAACTTTTGGTTTAATAACTGTTGTTTTCACCGAATCAAAATTCCTGTAACCTTCAGGAGTTTTTTCAAAAATCTGAAACACTGAATAACCATTTGACACTTTTACAGGTTCGGTGACCGAACCTACTTTATTATCAAACACAAAATCAAGTGTACCTTTATCTTTACCTGCATTCGGAATCATTCCGTTTCTGTCTATTTCGCCGGAGACCTGAGGTAAAAGCTTTTTCTGAATAGCAAGTGTATCAAAGTTAACTCCCGGTTTTTTTGCTTCCTGATAAAATTCTTCCGCATTTCTTTTGGTCTGTTGAATACTTCTGCTGCTGGGTGTAACTGCTTTTGTGATCTGTGCAACCTGAAATTCTTTATTAGTCTTTCCTGTAACTTTAATAATATGATATCCGAAGCTGGTTTTAACAGGACCTATAACGGAACCTTCAGGATTATTAAATGCAGCATCTTCAAACTCTTTTACCATTGCACCTTTTGTAAACCATCCAAGATTTCCTTTATTCTGTTTTGCTGACGGATCATCTGAGATTTCAAATGCTATTGTTTCGATATTCTCACCGTTTTTAACTCTGTTGTAAATTTCAGTAGCCTTGGTTTTTGCACCGGCGGAATCATTTTCAGAAATTTTAATTAAAACATGTGAAGCACTCGCATACGGGTCAGTTCCCTCTTTAACACCGAGTAATTTTGCAACATGATAACCGCTTTGTCCGATCAACGGATCTGAAACATCACCTACATTCGCATTAAACAAAAAGCTTTGAACAGGAGCATCAAATGCACTTGGTTTTTGGAAAGCATCAGTATAAGGAGTACTTGAATTTTCATTTATAAATTTTATAAGAGAAGAATCCGCAATTTCCAGTGTTTTCATCTGTTTCTGAAAAGAAGACATTTGTTTCAGCATTACTGATGAATCTTCCACTGAAGGTAAATTCTGATATGTAACAAATTTCAGTTTAACATTTTCAACCTGTTTGAAATCAATTTTATTTTCATCGTAATATTTTTTAAGATCGTTGTCTGTTACAGCAAACTTACTGGAATCTTTTACAGTATTCAAATCCAGCAAAACATAATTGAAATTCGCAAAGATATAAGTTTCCTTATATTTATCTAGTACATCAGCTTCTGATAGAACAGCTCCTTCAGTAATAACAGCCTGTAACTTCTCTGACAGCAATGATTCTCTTATAAAGTTTTCTACCTGACTCCAGAATTGAGTTGCTTCCTTTGTTTTCATATTCAAAGCCTGTTGATAAAATCCAATATTGAATACGCCTGTCGAATCCATAAAATTTCTTTTTATTGGCTCAGGTAAGGTTTCAGGTCTGTTATATATCCAGTCAAGAATCTCCTCATTAGAAACAGTAATACCATATTTTGCAATAGCCTGTTTTGTAAGTGCCTGACTGACCATGCTTTCCCAGACCTGATCTCTGGTTTGTTTTATCTGCTCTTCTGTAATATCTTTACCCTGATTTTGACTTCGCATCTGGTCCAGCTGCTGCTGAACGATCCTTTCAAATTCCTGATAAGTGATCTCATCTGAATTAACTTTACCGAATGCGTCAACTTTTCCACCCATTCCCATATAGTTCATTCCCCATTCAAAAATGATAGTTGCAAGAAATGAAATTATAAGAATGATAATAATCAAAGGCATCTTATCCCGCATTTTGTTCATTATACCCGTATTTTGTACTTTTTTCATGTTTTCCATTAAAAATTATTTCTCCTTAGTATATTTATTTTATTTTTTAAAATTTTTGGAATTATCTTAATTTTAGTAATTTTCAAACTAAAATTTTTGCCGTGCAAAATCAATGAATTTACTAGAAAGTAATCAACTATTATTCTATCATAAAGCAGTTGAAATTATTCTTTATTTGATGATATTTTCTGCAAATGTATAAGGATCACTTTCTCTGTTTGAAATAGAAAGGATCTTTTCTGAAAGATCATATTTTCTTTTATCATTCCAGAAATTTAACTCCAGCTTATTATTTACCAGATCATAAATTTTCTTTATAAGCTGATTTTTTCTTTTAATGATAATATAGCCGCTGTTTTGGAGATGCTCTTTATGAGTTAATATTTCATTCAGCAGCTCTTCAATACCTTTATTCTGACTTCCGATGGTTTTCAGAACATTTATGATCCAGCCGTCTTCAGATGGAGGTTTCAGATGAATAATATTTTTAATAGTTGCAGCTACTCCGTCAGCACCATCTCTGTCTGATTTATTAAGAACAAATATATCGGCAATTTCCATTAGCCCGGCTTTCATTGCCTGTATTGAATCTCCTGATTCAGGTACAAGAACAACAATTGTAGTATCGGCTGTTTTTGCAATATCAAGTTCGGACTGACCAACACCAACTGTTTCAATTATAATAAAATCTTTTCCGGAAGCATCCAGAACATCGCAGGCTTCCACAACATTTTTACAAAGCCCTCCGAGACTTCCTCTTGTTGCCATTGATCTGATAAAAACATTTTCCAGTAAACCGACTTCCTGCATTCTTATTCTGTCTCCGAGAAGTGCACCTCCTGTAAAAGGACTTGAAGGATCCACGGCAATTATCCCTACTTTGAATCCTTTTTCAACCATTAATTTGATAAGACTGTTTGTTAAAGTTGATTTACCTGCTCCCGGAGGTCCGGTAATTCCTATTCTATGAGCTTTCCCGGTGTATTTATAAAGCTCTTTAAGTAATTCTTCGCTTCCGGAATTTTCATTTTCAACCAATGTTAATGCTTTTGCAACAGATCTTTTGTCGGAGGATATTATTTTATTTACCAGTTCGCTAATTAACATTTATCAGATTTTTGAACCATTCTATTTCAAATTAAACATTTATTTTTGAAATGGCTTTTTGCCAGTTCCATGAAGTTCGCATCATATCATTCAGATCTCTTTCAGCTTTCCAACCGAGAATTTCGTTGGCTTTTTTAGTATCCGAATAAATACTGACAACATCTCCATTTCTTTTTGGACCTATCCTGTAGTTAAGTTTAATACCTGTTACTTCTTCAAAAGATCTTATCACATCCATGACAGAATTTCCGTTTCCTGTTCCTAAATTGAAAATTTCAGTTTTAGATTCGTTTTTTTTATTCAATATCCTGTCAAGTGCAATAATATGTGCTTTTGCAAGATCTACAACATGAATGTAATCTCTGATATTTGTTCCGTCAGGAGTATCATAATCATTTCCATTTACAGTTAAAATTTCTCTTTCACCTGCGGCAGTCTGAGTAATATAAGGAACAAGATTATTTGGAATGCCGACGGGAAGTTCTCCGATCAGAGAAGAATCATGAGCTCCAGCAGGATTAAAATATCTCAGAATAACTGATTGAAAATCACTGATTTTTGAAACATCATTTAAAATCTGTTCACCGATCTGTTTGGTAAATCCGTACGGAGATTCAGCTTTTTTGACCGGCGATTCTTCCGTAACAGGAAGCGAATCTGCCTCTCCGTAAACAGTACAGGAAGATGAATAGACAATATTCCCGATCCCATTCTTCTGCATTTCACTAATAAGATTAATCATCCCCGTAACATTATTCCTATAATACATCATTGGATTCTGAACAGATTCTCCCACTGCCTTGAATGCAGCAAAGTGAATGACAGCTTTGATATCCTTATTCTTCTTAAAATATTTTTCAAGTTCTGAGTTATTACAAAGATCTATTTTTTCAAATCCCGGAGTTTTTCCGGTAATTTTCTTTATTTTTTCAATTACATCAATATTAGAATTTGACAAATTATCTAAAATCAGAACTTCATAGTCTTTATTAAGCAGCTCTACTACAGTATGAGAGCCAATATATCCTGTGCCGCCTGTAACTAATATTTTCAATTTAAAGAAGTTTTAAAATTAGAAATTTGTTTAGACCCAATATCCCTTCTGAAATATTTATTTTCATAAACGATCTTTTCCGATTCTTTATAAGCAATACTTACAGCATCTTCCAGAGATCTTTCTGAAATTCCGACAACAGAGATAACCCTTCCGCCTGCAGTGACAATTTCATTTTCATTTTCAATAGTTCCATATTTTGTTCCCATTTGAAAT
>DAIPYE010000091.1:0-13082 GCA_036782915.1 Bacteroidota bacterium
AAGCTCATGTCACTTTCATCATTTTTTTCAAAGTAAACGTACTTTGAATCCGGATCAAGTACATAATTAAATTTTTTGTAATATTTAAATTGTCCGGAGCTGCATACATATTTGTCCATCTGAATGGAACAATCTCTCAAACCAAGCGCTCCATCAGATTTTACTACTACAGTCAGATATCCTGTTGTGAATCTGTCGCTTACACCAACCTCACCGTTGCTGCCGTATTTTTCACAGAAATATAAAACAGGGTATTGCTGAGCGTACGAATTTGCTTTGAAGGTAAATATGAAAGCGATTGTAAATAAAGCAAATAACAGTTTTAAGTTCTTCATTTTTTTCCTTTCGTTTATTTTAATTTATTATTTAAACTCAATTCTGACATTTCCTGTTGCTAATACTGTGCCGTCTTTTTTAAAAACCATTACTTTATAATCACCCGATTTATAAAAAGTGACTTTATCAAAAAAGAAATAATTTTTATCAGGTGAAACATCATAAGGCTGTGTATCAATGATCTCACTTCCGTCAAGTGATTCTCTTTCCAGTCTCACATCGACAGAGCCTACACCGATCGGTTGAGCGGTTTTTAACATTGCTGTGATATATCCGCCTTTTGGACTTATAAAGAATTTATCACTTTTTCCTACTTCCTGTCCGTCCTTAGTATACTCTTCTACAAAATACAGTTGATTTCCGCCGGATGTAGTTGTAGTTGTCTCTTTTTTGACTTCTTCCTTTTTAGTTTCTTCTTTCTTAGTATCTTCTTTTTCTCCTGTGCCTTCTTTTTTACCGCCGCAGGAAACTAATAATGCAAAAGATATTATCAGTGCAAACAAAAATCCGAAATTTTTAGTAAAATTTTTCAATGCTCTATAATTTAAGTTTTAAAAAAATTTTAACAAAAGTAAAAGACTCCTTATTCATATTCAAGTAATAAAGTTAAAAGATATGTCCAGTGAATTTACAGAATGGGTAAGAGAACCGGATGAAATATAACTGATCCCTTCTATATTACTGTATTTTGAAATATTACCGGAGTCTATTCCGCCGGACAATTCTATTTCAAAATAATTATTATTCAGAGTAACCGCTTCTTTAACTTCTTTGAGATTAAAATTATCCAGCATTACTCTGTCAATTATTCCTTTTCCCTCAAGCAAAACAATTCTGAATTCTCCTAAATTCTTAACTTCTATTTCTGTTTTGCATTTTAAATTCTTTTTGTTCTTTTTTAAAGATAAAATTGTATTTGCAATTCCACCATTTGCTTCTATGTGATTATCCTTTATAAGGATCATATCATAAAGTCCGAATCTGTGATTTTCCCCGCCTCCGATCCTTACTGCAAGTTTTTCAAATAATCTGAAATTAGGAGTGGTTTTTCTGGTATCAATTATCTTAATATTAGGATTGTTGAGTTTTTTTGTCAAAATGTCTGTCTGCGTTGCAATTCCTGACATTCTTTGTAAAATATTCAGAGCAATTCTTTCTCCTAATAGCAGGTTTCTTGTATTTCCCTTTACAAGTCCGATTATTTCACCTTTGTTTAAACTTTCACCGTCTGATTTAAAAAATTGAGTTTTAATTTTCGGATCAATAATTTTAAATACCCGATTGAAAATTTCCAGTCCGGCAATGACTCCGTTTTCTTTTAATAGAAGTTCAGCTTTGGAATTGTTTTTTTCAGGAATCAATAATTTGGATGTAATATCACCATTTCCCCTGTCTTCTTTTATTGCCAGGTAAATCAGATTCTCTGCTTCTCTGAAATCAAATTTCTTGTAATAATTCAAAACACTTTTTTAAAAATTTCAAAATTTAGATCTGATGAGATCTATAAAATTATGGGGAGGTCTTACAGGTTTCATTTTTATAAAATCAACAAATGCATGAACGGTAAACCCTGAAGCAATTAATTTATTGTCACACGTAATTTCATATTCAATCTTGAAGCTTACTCCGGGTAAATTTTTTAAAATTGTTCTTATGGAAATTACATCATCATATTTTGCACCTGAGATATATTTTGCATAAGCCTCAATAACCGGTAATCCGATATTTTCTTTCTCAAGTTCAGTATAAGGATAGCCGACCTTTCTTAAAAAATCATTTCTTCCTGCTTCGAAGTATTCAAAATACCTCGCATTATTTACTACTCCCATCTTATCAGTATGTGCATACAAAACCCTGAATTCAGTAACAGTTTCTATCATTCGTTTAATTTTAATCCGTGAATATTTTACCGGGATTCATAATATTATTCGGATCCATTGTCCGTTTAATATTTTTCATTAGATTTATTTCATTTTCCCCCAAAGCAATTGACAAATAACTTTTCTGTGAATATCCGATACCGTGTTCGCCGGAGATGGTACCGCCAAGCGATACAGTCAGTTCGAAAATTTCCCTGATAGCAGTGTCCAGATTTTCTTCCCAGCCAATATCATCGAGTTTATCCTTCAGAATATTGACATGAACATTTCCGTCACCTGCGTGTCCGTAACAAATAGTTGTAATGCCGTATTTTCCGGAAATATCCTTAACGCCTTTTATCAATTCAGGAATTCTGGATCTTGGAACAACAGTATCTTCTTCTTTATATTCTGAAATTGATTTTACAGCTTCACCAATGCATCTCCTCAATGACCAGAGTTCATTCATTTTTTGTGAATCTTCCGCAAGTAAAATATCATAAGCTCCGTTTTCAGTAACGATCTCCGCAATTGCCTCAATATCCTTATTCAAACTTTCTTCATAATTTCCGTCAACTTCTATTAAAAGCTGCGCTGCAGCATCTCCGTTTGGAAATTTTTTGCTGAGCTGTTTCTCGGCTGCATGCATTGCAGAATTTTCCATAAGCTCAAGCGCTGACGGAGTTATACCTGCCTGAAATATTTTCGAAACAGTTTTGGCGCAATCACCGATATCATTATATGCAACAAGCATTAATTTTTTAATTTTCGGCATAGGTATCAGTCTGAATATTATTTTGGTAATGATTCCCAGAGTTCCTTCACTGCCAATAATCAGCTGAGTCAGGTTATATCCGGTAACATTCTTCAAAACTCTTGCACCGGAATTAATTATTTCTCCTGTCGGTGTTACAAATTCTAGTCCAAGTACATAATCTTTTGTAACTCCGTATTTCACTGCTCTTGGACCTCCGGCACACTCTGCAAGATTTCCTCCCAGAAAGGAACTTCCTTTTGAAGAAGGATCAGGCGGATAATACAGATCATATTTTTCACACTCCTCCTGAAGGATCTGTGTAATTACTCCGGGTTCTGCAATTGCCTGAAAATTTTCTTTATCTATCTCAATTATCCGTTTAAATTTTTCCATAGAAAGACATATGCCGCCATGAACAGTGAGAGCACCTCCGGAAAGGCCGGTTCCGCCTCCTCTCGGCACAACAGGTATTTTAAATTCATTTGCTAATTTCATAATCAGAGAAACTTCTTCAGTGCTGCCGGGCTTTACAATTACTTCAGGATTAAAGGAAAGATTTTCGGTATAATCTTTTGAATAAAGCTTTAGATTTTCTTTATCAGTAACAACAGACTCTTTACCGGAGATTTTAGTCAGTTTGTTAAGAATATCATCGGTTATTTTATTATACATATATCAAAATACTTATATTAAAAAGAAGTTTCAATTTTAATATAACGTACTTGCATAAAGTTTAAAAATATTATCCGCAATTCGTTAAATAAATAAATTCATTCGTTGAGTTTGAAAATAAATTTTATTAAATTGTGTAAAACTTAAACAACAAATTTATTAATGAAAATTAACTTTAATAATATGTTTGGAAATAAAGAGAAAGAACCTTCATACATTGAAGAAGTCAAAGCTCCGGTACGCACAAGTTCTCAGAATTACCAGTCATCACAGGATAAAGTATTAACTTTAATCAGTGATGGTTGTAAATTTGAAGGCAATCTTTCCTCCCCTTCCACAACAAAAATAGATGGACACGTCGTTGGTAACCTTAGAGGCGAAAGCGGAATGATCATAGGGGAAAAAGGAACAATAGAAGGAAATGTTAATGCTGTTGATGTGGTTATTTACGGAATTGTAAGAGGTAACATAAAAGCTCATAAACTTGAACTGAAAAGAACAGGTTCATTAATCGGTGATATAACAGTGGAAGAGCTTATTACAGAATCCGGTTCTACTTTTAACGGCGCATGCAAAATGGGAGATGATAAAACCAAAAGTAATATCATTGACATGAAAACTGAATTGAAGAAGAATGAAAAAGAAAGAGAAATTGAGATCAGTTCTCAAAATAAATCAGGTGATAAACCTGTTTTGAAATTTCATTAACGGAATATTTTAATTGATATTGTAATTCATCTTTATTCAGATATATTTTAACAAAAGTTAAAACCCTTAAGCAATAAGATTAATTTGCTTAAGGGTTTTTTAAATTTAGATATATATATTAAATAAGAGCTGTCCGGTATTATTTGGAAGAAACAAGTTTCATTTCAATTTCTTTCTGCGAGCCGCTTCTTAGTATTTTCATATTTAATGTTTCTCCTGTTCTCATATCATTTACTACAAGCAACAGATCCTGTTCATTTCTGATCTTTTCGCCGTTAGCATCAATGATCACATCTTCCGGTTTAAGTCCCGCCTTATCTGACAGACTTCCGTTTTGTACCTCTGTTACAACGACACCCTGAACTTTATCAAGTTTTAAATATTTTGCAATTCTTTCATCAATTGCCTGAATCCGGAATCCGACATTAAAATCTCTTTCAATTTTTCCGTTGATTTTAATTTCCTCCATTATCTTTTTTACTCTGTTGATAGCAATTGAAAAACCTACACCGATACTTCCGCCGCTGTAATTACCGCCGGTGAAAATAATTGTATTCATACCAATAACATCTCCGTCTGCATTTACAAGAGGACCTCCGGAATTTCCCGCATTAATGGATGCATCAGTTTGAATCATATCTTTATAAACTCTGCTTCCGTCAGAATTTACCTTCATATTAGTAGCGCTGACTACTCCTACTGTGACTGAAGGTTTATCATTAATTTCAAATAATCCGAAAGGGTTACCAAGTGCAATTACCCATTCGCCGATTATTACATCATTAGAATTACCCAGCTTTGCATATTCAAGATTATTTTTTTCAATTTTTAATAAAGCTACATCTGAGTTCTTATCTGATCCGATAAGCTTTGCATCAACTGTTTCACCGTTTGTCATTGTTACAGAAATTTTCGTTGCATTTCCGGCAACATGATCATTTGTCAGAATATATCCGTCTGACGAAATTACAAATCCTGAACCCAATCCTTTGACTACCTGCTTTTGCGCCGGTCTGTTACCAAAAAACTGCTTGAAGAAAGGATCATTCTCAAACATTGAAAACGGATCCTGAACTTCTCTGACTTCTTCTACATTTATCCCGACTATCGTTGGTGATACTTTCATTACAGCACGGGTGATTGCAGTTTCTCTTGTTTCACTTATTTTTGTATTGTTTTCCTCAAGCGTATTCTGAACAGGCGTAACATTCTGATTTTTTTCCGAACCAAAGAAATTGTTCCCGGAAAAGAAAAATTTTCCCAGTACAATTCCGGAAATCAATATCAGTAAGAAAGCAAATATTAAAACAAATTTTTTGTTCATAGATATATTTATTTTTTCCGGTTTCCCAATATTTAAAATGTTTTCTGATTTCATTTTAATAAATTCTTATTAAAAATTTTTTTAAAAATGGATTTGTGATTAATGCGATTTTATTTTAAAAGATGTTTCTTTACTTTTTTATAAATTGCTTCGCTGTCGATCTGATATTTACTCATCAGCTCTGAAGCTATAATTCCGCTTTCTCCGAAAGTATCGTTAATAGCTATAAAATCCATTTTCGCAGGATGATTCAATGCCAGTACTTCAGCAACTGCACCGAATAATCCGCATGTCCATTGATGATCTTCACATGTAATTATCATACCTGTTTCTTTTGCGCATTTTACAATTGTTTCTGTGTCAATAGGTTTAATAGTATGCATATTCACGACTCTGGCAGAGATTCCCTCTTTTTTTAATTTTTCAGAAGCAACAATTGCTTCCCATACAAGCAAACCGCTGGCAATTAACGTAACGTCTGTACCGTCAACTAAAGTATCCGCTTTACCGAATGTTAACTCAGCATTCATATCAGTGAAATTCGGAGAATTTTCTCTGTAAAATCTGACATAGAAAGGTCCAGGTGTTTCGACAGCTAATTTTACTGCTTTAAAAGTCTGATTATAATCACAAGGAGTTATTACATTCATATTCGGAAGAATTCTCATAATACCAACATCTTCAAAGGACTGATGAGTAGCTCCGTCAGGTCCGACAGTAATTCCGCAATGTGAAGCGCATATTTTCACATTCATATTACTGTATGCTACGGATTGTCTGATCTGGTCAAATGGTCTTCCAGTTGCAAATTCACCATAAGTAGATGCTACGGGGATTTTTCCTGCAAGTGCAAGTCCCGCTGCAGTTCCGATCATATCCTGCTCTGCCACTCCCACTGAAATAAATCTGTCCGGATATGCATCACGGAATATATTAGTTTTAACAGATCCGGTGACATCACCGCCAAGTACGACTAAATCTTTATTTGTTTTTCCTAATTCCAACAAAGCATCTGCAAATCCTTGTCTGGTTTCTTTTAGTTCAGGTTTCTCAATATTATATTTCATTTTCTGAAGATTAATTTTAGTAAATTTATAATCTACAAAAATACTTTTTCTAACCCTGCTTTTCAATGATTAAAGTAGTATGAAACCGGTTTTTTATTCACTTTCGTATGGGAAGAAATAATCAAATTGCCATAAATTTCTCCAATAATCATGAATTTAAAATAACTTTCGCTTATTTTTATACAGAAATTGCATAATATTATTCAGAAAGCTTAAGTATTGATTTAAAGTTAATACAAGGGTTATTTTGAAAAGACAGTTAATGTTATAAAAGTAATGGCAAAATTGATTGAATTTAATTTTATATAATTTAAAAAAGCATTTTGGACAAAAGAGAGAAAAGAATAATGAAATTACTCATATATTCCTTGATAAAATTCAATAGTATTGGTATTTTAACCCTCTGTAAAATAGGATTTCATACAATTTTATAATAATGTTAGACGATTTAACCAATAAGCTTGAAGGCGTACTTAAAAAAATACGCGGACAGGGCAAAATCACTGAGTCAAATATTGAAGATTCTCTCCGGGAAATCAGAAGAGTTCTTTTTGATGCTGACGTAAATTATAAAGTTGTAACGAAATTTATCAATGATGTTAAGGAAAGATCAATTGGCCAGAATGTACTTACCAGCATAACCCCGGGTCAGTTAATTGTAAAAGTTATAAATGACGAACTTGTAAAACTGATGGGTTCTGAAAAAGCTGAAATTAAATTTTCAGACAGAATTCCTTCAATAATAATGCTTGTCGGGCTACAGGGATCAGGAAAAACAACATTTGCGGCAAAACTGGCTAAATATTTAAAATCAAAAGGAAGAAATCCGTTGCTTGCTGCTTGTGACGTTTACAGACCCGCAGCAATTGAGCAGTTAAAAATTTTAGGAAAGCAGATCAGTATTCCTGTATATTCTGACCTTGAGGAAAAAGACCCGCTTAAAATTTCTAAAGCTGCGATCGAACATGCACGACTGAATGCAAGAGATACACTGATAATCGATACTGCCGGAAGACTTGCAATAGATGAAGAAATGATGAATGAAGTTTCCGGGATCAGCAATGAATTAAAACCGGAAGAGATATTGTTTGTAGTAGATTCGATGACGGGGCAAGACGCGGTAAACACTGCAAAAGCTTTCCATGACAGATTAAATTATGACGGTGTTGTTTTAACTAAATTAGACGGTGATACAAGAGGCGGTGCTGCATTATCTATCAAAGCAGTTGTAAATGTGCCGATAAAATTTTCAGGGATAGGTGAGAAATTAGATGCACTGGAGCAGTTTTATCCGGACAGAATGGCATCAAGGATCCTTGGAATGGGTGATATTATTTCATTTGTAGAAAAAGCGCAGACTGAATTTGATATTTCTGAAAGCAGTAAAATAGAAGAAAATTTCAGAAAGAATAAATTTGATTTTGATGATTTTCTTACATATTTAAATCAGATAAAAAAAATGGGATCATTATCGGGTTTGCTATCAATGATACCAGGCGCGAATAAAATGTTAAAGAATCAGGAAGTAGATGAATCCGTATTGTCAAAGATAGAATCAGTAATATTATCAATGACAAAAAAGGAAAGAGCTAATCCGAATATACTGAACGGAACAAGAAGAAGAAGAGTAGCAGACGGAAGCGGAAATTCAATTCAGCAGGTTAACAGAGTTATTAAGCAATTTGAAGACATGCAGAAAATGATGAAACAATTCAGCAGAGATAAAGGCAGAGGTCTGATGAAAAAAATGAAACTCACACCTGATATGATGAAAGATTTTAAAATGTAAAAAATTATCCGAACAAATAAAAAAACATTAAAAAATAATTTAATAAAAAAGGAGCAATAAAAAAAAATTGGTAAAAATAAGATTAAAAAGAATGGGAAAGAGACATTATCCTGTTTATAAAATAGTAGCAGCAGATTCCCGTTTCCCAAGAGACGGAAGATTCATCGAAGCATTAGGAACATATAATCCAAACATGGATCCTATGGAAGTTACAATCAAAGAGCCGAGAATTTTGTACTGGCTGAAAGTCGGCGCACAGCCAACAGATACGGTAAGAAATCTTTTGAAAAAAGAAGGTGTAATGCTTAAATTTCAACTGGAAAAGAAAGGTAGTGATTCAGAATCAATCGAGACTTCAGTTAAGAAGTTTTTATCTGAAAGAGAATCAAAATTAAATGTTTCCAGAGAGAAAAAAGCCAGAAGGAAATTAGCTAAAAAGACGCTAAAGAATGCTCCGAAAGATGGAGAAGCAGTTAAACCTACGGAAGAAAAGACAGAGGAAGTAAAAGCTGCTGCAGAACCAGTCATAGAGGAAGTAAAAGCTCCGACAGAGACAGTAACTGAAATTCCTGCAGAAGTTGTAAAAGAAGTTTCAGCTGAAACAGAGATCAAACCTGAAGCTTAAAAATAAATTATAACTGATACAGAAAAACCAGTTAAAGTGTAAAAATTTTTAGTAATACAATATCTATAATTCCAAATTTAATTAAGGAGAAACTAAAATGAAGGAATTTCTTGAATTCATTGCTAAAAACCTGGTCGATAAACCGGAAGCTGTTTCGGTAAAGGAAATAATTGAGGATGAGAATAGAATAAAGTTTATACTTGAAGTTGATGATGCTGAAACCGGTAAAATAATCGGTAAAACCGGAAAAACAGCTAAATCAATTAGAACTCTTCTTTCAGCAGTAGCTGCAAAACAAGGAAAAAGGGTTACAATGGAAATACCTGATAAGAAAAATAAAGAAACTCAATAAGTAATATTGCCGGAATTTAACAATTTTATTGCAGTCGGGAAGATAGTCAAACCTATTGGAATTAAAGGAAATTTGAAAGTTATATACCTTACTGATTTTCCGGATCGGTTTCAAAATCTTGAAAAGGTGTTTTTGTATAATGAAGATAAAAAGGAATTTTCCCAGAATAATTCAGATAATGATTTTTCATTTTCAATTTCATGGCAAAAAGCTTTTGACAGGTATCTGAATATAAAGTTTGAAGGATTTGACAATATCAATGACTCTTTACCATTAGTGAATCTGTTGGTTATGATAGATGAAAAAGACAGAGTCGAAATAAAAGAAGGTGAATTTTATTTTTATGAATTAGTGGGAATGGATGTATATGATAAGAATAGATTAATAGGTAAGGTCAAATCAGTTGTTAATTACGGAAGCGGCGATTTGTTTAATGTGCAGACAGATGAAAAGGAAATACTTATTCCATTCCGGAGTGAGTTTGTTTTGAATATTGATGCAGTTAATAAAAGAATAGATACAGATCTGATTGACGGTTTTTTAGATTAACATTGTATTTGAAAATTTGATAATATGAGATTTGACATTATAAGTGCTAATCCAAAAATACTTGATAGTTCGTTTAATTCCGGGTTAATCTCAAGAGCTGTAAATAAAGGAATAATTGAGATTCATATTCATAATCTCAGAGATTATGCAAAAGGCAGGCATAAGCAGATCGATGATATTCCTTATGGCGGCGGAACAGGAATGATTTTAAAACCTGAGCCGGTTTTTGAATGTGTGAAGAAGCTGAAAGAAAAACATGAGTATGATGAAGTGATATATTTTTCTCCGCAGGGAATCAAACTGAATCAGAAAAATTTAAATGACAGTTCTTTAAAAAATAATCTGATTTTGATTTGCGGTTATTATAAAGGAATCGACGAGAGAATAATAAAGAAACTTGTTACAAAGGAAGTATCAATTGGAGATTATGTATTATCATGCGGGGATATAGCAGCATTTGTATTTATAGATGCAATATCCAGATTAATACCGGGAGTTCTCGGAGACGGTGAATCGGCAATCACTGATTCATTTCAGGTTGACACAGGTTTTGATCATCCTCAGTACACCAGGCCGGAAAATTATAAGCGTATGAAGGTTCCGAAAGTATTATTATCCGGAAATCACAAAGAAATAAAAAAATGGAGAGAGAATAAAGCTTTGTCGAAATATAAAAAAATTTTAAAAACAAATAAGAATTAAAAAACAGGATTAAGGAAAAATCATCATGGATAAAAAAATTAATTTAGTTACAGCAGGTCAGATCAGAAATGATATACCGGAGTTTCATATCGGAGATACCATTTCAATTTCAGTAAACGTAATTGAAGGCGACAAGGAAAGAATTCAGATCTTCAAAGGAATTGTAATGGGAATAAAAGGAGGCGGAATCAGTAAAACATTCAGAGTGAGAAAAATTTCAAACGGAGTCGGTGTAGAAAGGATTTTTCCCATAAATTCACCAAGAATTGCTAAGCTTGAAGTTCTGAAAAGCGGAAGTGTCAGAAGAGCTAAACTTTATTATCTGAGAGGTTTGACAGGTAAAGCTGCCACCAAGATAAAGGAAAAGAAGAAAATAGGTAAATTGTCAGAATCTCTTATCCCTGAGAAGGAAATTTCAGTTCCGGAAATATCCAAACCGGAGGAAACAGTTAAAGAAGAATTAGTTTCGTAATATTTTAGAGAAAATTATTTTAAACTGACCGTCAATAATTTCATTGACGGTTTTTTTTTGAATAAAAATACTATGGAAAATAAAAAAGTCTTTGTTTCAATTGCCGGGAACATTGGTTCAGGTAAATCCTCATTAACCAACCTGATTTCAGAAGAGTTTAACTGGAAACCTTATTATGAGAAAGTAAATAATAATCCATATTTAAAAGACTTTTACTCGGATATGAACAGATGGTCGTTTAATCTGCAGGTATATTTTTTATCGCACAGATTTAAAACTCATACTGAAATTATTAAACTAAGATCTTCAGTAATTCAGGACAGAAGCATTTATGAAGATGCAGAAATATTTGCTAAAAATCTTTTTATTCTCGGTAAAATGAATAAGAGAGATTATAATAATTACAGAAAACTTTTCAAAGAAATGACATCTTTTCTTCAGCCTCCGGATCTTCTGATTTATCTTAGAGCCGGACTAACAAAGTTAGTAAATCAGATTAAATTAAGAGGAAGAGAATTTGAAAAAGGAATAGATATAAATTACCTTGAGAAACTCAATCACAGCTATGAAAACTGGATTCAGACCTATACTCTTGGTAAGTGTATTATTATTGAAACAGAAAAACTTGACTTTGTTAACAATAAAAAAGATTTAGAGAAGATTATAAAAAAGATCAAAGAAAATCTGCCTACATAACAAAAAATTCTTTTGAATTTTAAATTACATTGCCAGATTTAACACAAGTATATTCTGCCATTACTTTGAGATTTTAGAATAGTCAGGATTTTTAAATTTAATCCACTTTTTGCTCATCTGTACTTTTATTTTTTTGAGTGTCGGAAGAATCTTTTTCTTCCTTAAATACCTTCCCGATAAAATTATTACTGTAAGATCCTACGGAAGTTATTACATAGATTACAACTATAACTATTACAGCTAAAATAGCTATAATCCAGATTGCAGTTTCCATTTATTAGTTACTCTGATTATACTTTTATTAATTATAAATTTCTTTGTCTGAACAAATTCGCATCTCTGTAAATTCTTATTCTTTTTGCATTTGCAACAGCATTGATCCTTTCTTCGGCTAATTTTCTTGAAGCTACTTCAGTCGGTACATTTTCAGATTTTGAAATATTGATAACCTTTTTTAAAATATCATAAATTCCTGAAGCCTGTTTTAAGGCTCTTTCTCTGTTATATCCTTCTAATTCATTATATACATTAATTAAACCTCCCGAATTGATCACATAATCCGGTGCATAAAGGATTCCTTTATCTTTCAGCATTTGCCCGTGTTTTTCTTCATCACCAAGCTGATTATTCGCGGCACCGGCTATAATCTTTACTTTCAATTTCGGAATTGTATCGTCATTAATTATACCTCCCAGTGCAGCAGGAGACAAAACATCAGCTTCAGTTGTAAAAACTTCTGAATCAGAAATTATTTTTGCATTATAATCTTTAACTATGGATTTGAGCTTATCTTCAAACAGATCATTTACAAAAATAACAGCTCCGTCTTCATGCAAATATTTACAAAGATGCTTTCCTACATTTCCACCAGCACCTTGTACTATTACTTTTTTACCGCTAAGAGAATCACTTCCAAATACTTCATTGACACATGCTTTAATTCCCACGTAAGTTCCATATGCTGTTACCGGTGAAGGATCGCCGCTTCCACCGACTTCGATTGGAACTCCGGTTACATGCCTTGTTTCCATCATAATATATTCCATATCTTTTATACTTGTACCTACATCTTCAGCTGTAATATACCTGCCGGAAAGTCCTTCTACAAATCTCCCGAATGCTCTGAATAAAGCTTCAGATTTCTGTGTTCTCGAATCGCCGATAATAACAGCTT
>DAIPYE010000092.1:0-12845 GCA_036782915.1 Bacteroidota bacterium
ATGTATATTCAGGACCAAGGTCAGGATTCGGGATAATGACATTACCGTATGCAGCGCCGGTTCTCGGTACTGTTTCAAATATTTTCGCAAGATCATCTACATCAGGCGATCTGAATCCTGTGGATCCGTTCAGATAAATTCTCCAGTCATCTTTAGGAAGAAATGTTATTCCCAGATTTCCTGCCAATGCACCGTTGCTTTGGTCTATTCCGTCCGGATAAAGTTTGGCGAATTCATAGAATGTTGTATCGACAAAGGTAGAACTTAATCCGTAGTAATTATATCTCAGCCCGAATGTTGAAGAGGTCATATTATTAATTCTCCAGTTATCCTGTATATAAGCTGCTATTGAAGTTGTACTATTATCTCCGTCAGGATATCTTGTTGACTGTGGAGAAACTGCTCCTGTATTTACATTTTGTCTTTCAGCTGTTGAGGTTAATGTATTGTAAATTCCTTCAACGCCGTAACTCAGATTATGAAAATTCTGTTTGTTTTTGGTTGTGATTGTTTTGTTAAAATCAGCATTAAGAGAATAAACATCTACGTTTTCTGATCTTACCGTTAAATTCGCTGCACCGAAATTCCTGTTATTTCTGCTTTCATTTACATCCTGATATGCCAGTAAAATACTAGAGTTATCATAGAAACCCGTTTTTGAATTTAGGCTTAATTTATAAGAACCAAGAATCCTTCTTTCCGGTCCATAATACCATTCTGCGCTTGTAAAATTACCTGTACTTGGATTGATTGTATTCAAACGATCATATCGCGGTATATCATTGGTATTTGAATATTGAAAATTAATTGTATGATTTACATTTTTATCCTGATTGATCAAAAACTTGGCAAGAATATCATATTGGTTATATCCGGAAGGGTCCTGTGAATAATAATTTGTGGTTGGAATCATTGTATCTCTTCCGTTTATATGCTCAGCAGTGAATTTTCGAAGCCAAGCCTGATTTTTTACATTGTTTGTTCCCATTGATAATGCATTAAAGTTAGAATAGGTTAAACTTCCAATAAATCCAACTTTTTTTGATGCCAGATTAACACTGAAATGTCCTGTATTCTCATTATCTGCTGATGAATATCTGTAAAATGCTGATCCGGATGAATACATTGAATTTTTCATGCTTAATACCGGATCTTTTGTATAATAACTCATTACACCTCCAAGTGCATCACTTCCATAAACAGTAGAACCTGAACCGAATAATATTTCCGTTCTGTCTAATACATTATCATCTATTCTGAGAACATTTTGTAAATGTCCGCCTCTGAAAATAAGATTATTGAATCTTACTCCGTCGATCATAATTAATACTTTGTTTGCTTCAAAACCCCTGATTACAGGACTTCCGCCCCCTAACTGACTTTTCTGAACAAAAATTGTACCGGTTTGCTGAAGAAGATCAGCGGTTGTTTGAGAATTTGCGAATGCAATTTCTTCTGAGTTGATCACTTCTATCTGACGTGGTAAATATTTTGCATTTTCATCAAATTTATTGGCAGAGATAACTATTTCATCTGTTTTGTAACTCTTGTCAGACAAATGAACAGTATATCCCATTAATTTTAACTTTTCATAACTATATGTTTCCGTAATATAATCTGAGGAAGTAATAGTTATTTTATCTGCACCTTCAAACTGATCTATATTCGCCTGTCCAAAAATATCAGTGGTTGCTGTTTTTGAGCCTGATGTCAATAAAGCTCCTTTAATTGGTTTTAATGAAGATTTATCATAAACATACGCAGTCTGTGAATAGCAACTGACCGTTGTTATGATAGTTAGTAATAATATAAGTGATAATTTTTTCATTTTAATTAATTTTAGTTTATATAATAAATTTGCTCCCTAGCTTATAAAATTATTTTTAATATTGAATAATTTTAAATTCACTTTTGTCTGATAAACTTTAATACATTTTCATTTCGGTGTATTCTTTGTTTATTTATGAAAAATAAATATTAATCAGATAATCCTGCTTAAATTTATAGATCTTTCGTTTACATTATCCGCCTAATTCATACATAGAATTAAGGACAGTAAATATAATTCAATAAATTAAAGTGAATATAATGCTCTGCTATATATAAGTTTCCCATGAACATTATTTGACGGCTTCTGAATTACATACAGTTCCGCAAACAACATAATTAAAAAAATTACATTGAGAATTAAAGCTCTTTTTTAAACAAGTTTTCCATTTACATTAATTATTTTGTCTGCAGTAATTCACAGACTTTCTAACTACGGTTCTGGAAAAGATTCATTAATTGACAATTAAACCTCTATAATAATCAGGTAATACATTTTAAAATTATCTGTTGAATATAAAACAGATGTAAAAATGCCGTGATCCGGAAAATCATAAAAATTTAGACATTAAACTCAATAACATTTCCATTTATTGACTTTTTAAATTTCCGTTTTCAGGCAGAAAAATAAACATTTTAAGTCGGAGATATTATTTTCGATTTAAATAATACAACCTGTTTCTACAAAACAAATTGCAGTAATCAATTTTAATTCTGAAAAGATTTTTTTGTAATGGTTATATGAGATCAGGTGAGAGGCGGGGATCTGCCGCGAGAAATTTCTGGAATGATGAAGCTGATAATTACAATATCTTCTTCATGAATATGATATATAACTTGAGGAATATAGATTAAGCTTTTAACCGGACAAAAATTATTGAAATCTAAAGATTCCGTCAGGGTAACAACCATATGGCTGATCTCGTCCTTTTGCTTAGCCATCTCTGTTCCCCAGTCAATCCCAACAATTATAAATAGAACAATTGTAAGAACAAGTATAAGATTTGCCTGGAAATCATTATACCTGAAAAAACTAGTCTGTGAAATTTTTTCGTAATATTTTGATACGAAATTTTTCAATTACATTTTAAACCAACTGTTTCTGTAAAATTATTTTGTCAAATATATTTGATTTTATATTAAAATCATATCTATTTTTATTTAACGATATTGAAACCTGACACTGTTGAAATAAAAGTTTTTTTAAATTGAAATAATCATTTATTTCTATCTGCTTTGGTAATTTTTTGTAAATTCATTTCAAGTTTTTTTATTAGTTTTGGATAGATGGGGGAACGTGGGAATAACCCAAATGTTTAATATTATGTCTGTGTTCGAATAAATGCATTTTGTTTTCAACCTCAAAGAGTTAATTTTACACATAAAATAAATCAAATATAAATTTCCGGTTAATTCTTGAAAAAAATATTCAAATATAATTCAAAGATAGTTTTATTAATTCTTACTTTATCTTTCATCAGTTCAAGTATTTCACTCAGCGAAATTATTTCAGATTGCTGCAATGCAAATACATCATCCTGTTGCTGCATAGAATCAAATAAGATGGTTTCTGAGAATATTCACAAAAAATGTTGTTGTGAGATAAAACAGGCTCCTGATAAACCGGAATCAGCAATTTTATCATTAAATAAAGTTAATCTTCAACCAAATTCCGATAGTTTCAGCATTTCATATTTAGATTTAAGCAGTATTAGTGTTTTAAATTACTCTTCTAAATTATTAAAGTCTTTTCATTCTCCTCCTGAGAGGGATATAAGTATTTTTAATTCCAATCTTAGAATTTAAATTTTTAAAAATTCAGATTATTAATTTATACTGATCCTTATGATTGTATAAATTCTTAATCACTTAATTAATTTTTATGCTTTAAACAAATTTTTAAAAACTTTAAATTTAAACAATCATGAAAACCATAAATCTAATAGTAATAGCGTTATTCGCATTCATATTTTCAACTTCATATTCGTCGAATTCATACAGTAATAATTCTTTTGACAACCATTGCAAGTGCTGTGATGCAACCTGTATCGAAAATGACTGCTGTAAAAAAGCAGAAGGAACTTCGCAGGGAAGCGCATCCTGCTGCACTGATAAATGCACAAGCGAAAAATGCAAGGAATGCTGCGCAAGCGGAAACTGCAGTATGTCTGATAACAAAAGCGGTTCAACTCCCGGTACAGACCAGACAGATAACAATAAAACAAAATCCTGCTGTACAGAAAAATCTGAAACAGGAATGAAAGACTGCACTAAGTAACATTTATTTATATTCCGGAGCAATAAGTTTTCCGCTCCGGAATATTAATTTTTTATAATACCATTAATATGAGAAATCTTTCAAAAGTAATATTAACAGCTATTTTATTTTTTGCATTATCACTCAATGTTAGAGCGCAGATCTCAAGCTTAGTAGTTGGAGTTGACGGATTCACCTGTTCTTTATGCGCAAAGGGAGTTGCCGAACAATTCAAGGCGCTGGATTTTGTTAAATCCGTTAAAACAGATATAAAAAAAACTGAGTTTACTTTATATATAAAGCCAGGTCAGATTGCAGATATTTCAATAATAAGTGAAGCTGTTTCTGACGGTGGATTTACCTTAAGAGACATAAAAATTGATGTTAAAGGAAGCTTAAAAGGTGATGCAAATTCCGGATATTTCTTAACAGCTCCGAACATTAGTGAATTTTCTCTGAAAGATGTTAAAGGAAAATTCAGCGACGGTGATAAAGTCTCCTTAAAAGGTAAAATATTCTCACCTGTTACCACTATAAATGTTACATCCATTAAAAAACTTTAAAATCTTAATTACATTTTTTTTATTTTTGTTTAAAGAGACTTTGAGTTCAATTCAATGTCTCTTTTTTTATTGCTATTTTTAAATTAAAATTTCAATCTTAATATCAGAAAATGCCTGAAAGAAAATTTTATATTAAAAAAATTAAAGCAGAAGAAACAAGAGATCTCAGACAAATTATTCTCAGACCTCATCAGAAACCTGAAGAACTTGTTTATCCGGGCGATGATGATACAGAAACAGTTCATTTCGGGCTTTACATTGATAATGAACTTTCGGGAATTGCTTCTTTGTACAATGAGCCCATGAAGGATGAATCAAACAATTTTAGCTGGAGATTAAGAGGAATGGCTACAAGTGAAAAATGCCGCGGGATGGGTTTTGGAAAAGAACTTATGAATGAATGTATTGCACACATAAAATCAAATAACGGAAAAATTTACTGGTGCAATGCCCGAACAACTGCGGAAAAATTTTATGAAAAATTCGGAATGAAAAGATGGGGTGATGTTTTTCATCCGGAAGGACTTGGCGAGCATATTGTGATGATCGTCAGATATTAAATTACAAAACTTCAAAAATATTATGTCAGAAAAAAAGATCGTAAAAGAATCAATTGAAATAAAAAACATTCACAATGAAATTCTTCGCGCGGATATCAGATTTCCCGAAACGGAAAATAAATCTGAATCCGAATCTTTAAAATTACCCGTTGTAATTTTTTGTCATGGATTCAAAGGATTTAAGGACTGGGGATGTTTTCCGTATTTAATGGAGAGAGTTGCGGCAGCAGGAAACTTTGCAGTTTCGTTTAATTTTTCCTATAACGGAACTGGTGAAAATGAAAATGATCAGAATGATTTTGCCAGATTAGAACTTTTTGCGCAGAATACTTTTTCCCGTGAATTAGATGACCTGGGAAGTGTAATTGATTTTATTACAGAGAATAAAAATAATTACAATTATGATCCTCAGAACATTACTTTGATCGGTCATTCACGGGGCGGAGGAATTGCGATACTAAAAACTGCGGAAGATAATAGAGTAAAAAGACTGATCGTGCTGGCGTCTGTTTGTAATTTTGACAGATACAGCGATGTATTGAAAAAGAAATGGAAGGAAACAGGATTTTTTGAAGTATTGAATTCCAGAACAAATCAGATAATGCGTTTGAATTATACTTTAATTGAAGATATTGAAAAGAACAGGGAGAGATTGGACATTCAAAAAGCGATCTCTGAAATTAATGTTCCTGCTTTGATCATTCACGGAACACAGGATATTACGGTTGACTATTCCAATGCAGAGGATCTTTACAGCAGAAGCAATAAAGAAAAAACGGAGCTTGTTTTAATTGAAAATACGGGACATACATTCGGAGCTGTTCATCCCTATGAAGGAACTACAAAAGCACTGGAAGAGGCGATCACAATAATCGAAAACTTTCTGAAAAAATAATTTTTCCCATGAAAAAATCATTTTCGTTTTTAATTTCGGCAATATTGATATTAATTTTATTTTATTTTATTCAGCGATTTTATATTAATAATATTTACAATAAGGATAAATCTGATAAGTTAAATATCATAAAAAACACTGAAAACAATGAATCCGAAAAAACAGAACCCGGTACGGTTCCGGCAGACGACTGGTTTGCAAGACAGCGGGCATTTCCTTTTGATGAAATTCCTAATGAAGAATATCTGAAATCGATTGAGTATATAAATAATAACATGGAAATAAAACAATTTGACAATTCATCCGGTATTTCAGAATGGAAACTTGCCGGACCGAAAAATATTGAAGGCAGAGTTACAGCTTCGGCAATTCATCCATTGAATCCTCAGATCGTATATATTGGAACAGCAAACGGCGGCGTTTGGAAATCAACAAACTTTTGTCAGACATGGACAAGTGTATTTGACGGACAGAATACTTCATCGATCGGCTCAATAGTAATTGATCCTGCAAATCCTGAAACTATATACTGCGGGACCGGTGAAGCGAACTCACTTAGAAGTTATTATCCGGGAACAGGTATTTACAAGTCTGTAAACGGTGGAAGCAGCTGGACTCATACAGGATTAGACAGTTCATATTCCATCGGGAACATTGCAATAAATTCATCAAATACTCAGGAAATTTTTGTCGCTGCAAGCGGCTGGACACGGCGGAAAAATTCTGAAAGAGGAATATACAAATCTTCAGACGGCGGTTTAAGCTGGACAAAAAAATTATATCTTTCTGATTCGGTAGGTGCAATTGATGTTGCCATCGACCCTTCGAACAACACAAAAGTATTCGCTGCAATGTGGGAAAAGCAAAGAAGAGAAGATTATATAAAATACGGAGGACCTAAATCCGGTCTTTATGTGTCTGCAAATTCCGGAGACAACTGGACGCAGATCGGCGGCGGATTTCCCTTAAACGACGCAACACTGGGTAGAATCTCCATTGACATTTCAAGATCGAATCCTCAGATAATTTACGCTTTGACAGCAACAGCAAACGGAAGCACAAAAGGTTTGTATAAATCTGTAAACGGCGGTGTTAACTGGACTAACGTAAATTCCGCAGCTGCTCCTTCTTCGAATTTTGCATGGTTCAACAGGATAGTAAAGGTGCATCCTCTTTTACCGGATGTAATTTACTGCGGGGGGATTGACATGAATGTTTCAACAAACGGCGGGACATCTTTTTCAACCTTTAATTCATTTCATGCAGATCAACATGCTGTCGCTTTTGCCCCTTCAAATCCAAACTATATTTTAGTCGGAAATGACGGCGGAGTCGATTACACTACAAACGGAAATTCGTTTATCGCAAGTACAACGCTGCCGATCACACAGTTTTATGCAGGGGAAATTGATTTCAATAATCCAAATACGATATTAGGCGGTGCCCAGGATAATGGAACGGTAAGAACTTTCGGAGACACTTCAAACTGGACCGGAATTTACGGAGGAGACGGATTTTACTGTTTGGTTGATTATTCTAATTCTCAGAATGTTTATGTTTCCTCTCAAAACGGTGCTTTAGGAAGATCGACTGACGGAGGAAATTCATTTACCGGAGCGAGTACAGGGCTGGATATTCAGTTCACCAACTGGATGACGCCATTTGTTATGGATAAAAATGAACCGCGGACATTGTATTGCGGAACATATAAAATTTTTAAAACAACCAACGGGATGCAGTCATGGACTGCAATAAGTCCCGATCTGGCAAATGCTCACATCAGAAATCTTGGAACGATCACTACAGTTGATGTTTCAAAATCCGATCCGGAAGTAATTTACTGCGGGACTGATGATGCAAATGTTTGGGTTACGACAAACGGCGGAACGAACTGGAGCAACATCAATTCCGGTTTGCCATACAGATGGGTGACGAGAGTTGCCGTTCATCCGGATTCTGCAAATGTATGTTACGTGACATTGTCCGGATATAAAGTTGATTCGACAGGTTCGCATATTTACCGGACAACAAACTTCGGAACTAACTGGATTTCAATAAAAGGAAATCTTCCTGATGCTCCCATCAATGATGTAGTAATAGATCCTTCAAATACAAACACTTTATATATCGCAACTGATATAACTGTAATGATTTCGACAGATCTCGGAGCTCAGTGGAATATTATCAGCAGCGGAATTCCTTCTAATGTTCCCTGTCACGATCTTACCCTTCATAATCCGACGAGGACGTTGGTTGTCTGGACGCACGGCAGAAGCGCTTACAAAATTACGCTGTCTCCTGTCACAAATACCGAAAACAACATTTCTGTAATTTCATCAGATTATAAACTTTATCAGAATTATCCGAATCCGTTTAATCCGGCTACGAAAATAAATTACGAATTACGAATTACGAATTACGTATCGATTATTATATATGATGTTTTGGGAAATGAAATAATGTCATTAGTTGATAAAAAGCAGATTGCCGGGAAATATGAAGCAGAGTTTAACGGAAGTAATTTATCAAGCGGAGTATATTTTTATCAATTAAAAGTAAACGGAAATTTAATTGAAACAAAAAGAATGATGCTGCTGAAATAAAACACCTTAAAGTTAGAATATTTCATTCATAAGATATGATCCGGAAAGGCAATTTTTCCGGATTTTTTTATGCACTATCCTGAACCCGCTCCAGAAGCCACTTTGCAGCCCCTACCCGATTTTCACAAAACGGTTTTTTTACAAGTTGCTATTTCTGAATAAATCGAATAGTTTCGTAAAGATTTTTCGAAAAGTCAGAAAATTAACAGATCTTTGTTTAAAATTTTAAAAGATAATAATATGATAAGAGAACCAACATAAAAAAAAGGGATTAGAAATAATTACAGTCAAATTATTGTGTTTGTGTTGGCCACCGAACGATAATAACTCAAAGAATTATTCTAATCCCCGAATGCAATTTATTAATATGAATCATTAAACAAAATGTAAAACTAAACTTTTACTTTAATTCAGATTCAGAAACATTATTCCAAAAATGGTGGCCGGAAAAATTTAATTAATCATTTAAAAATTTAAATTCCGAAACCATGAAAACTTTAATTTTAAAAATAACCGCTTTACTTTTTATGATAATGCTGACTAACAACATCTCCTTTTCCTATGATGTAGAATTGATAAATCCGAAGCAATGTCCGGATCACCATTCATTCATACACCATCCGTCAATTGCGCTCAACTGCAGTTTCAGAGTATTCAGTCAGCATACTTTTGACTCTGATACAATATTATACAATGTTTATATAGAGCATAATGGCAGTCAAACATTTTTAAGCGAAGGCATTTGTCTGGATGGAGAACAGGTAAATCTTTCTTTAAATCTTCAGAACATTCCGGATCTTTGCAAAAATGAATTAGCTGCTGTAAGAGTTGATGCCAGAAGATTTGATTCCCAGGGAACTACATATAACGGAAGAGGATATTTTGTTTATTATAAGCCCGGAAAAAGTTGTAAAAATTATTCTTTGACAAACGGCGATCCGCAATTACTAACTCCTGATTTTATAAGAGTAAATTTTAACAGCACCTGTGGAGGACTTGCCAGCAGTATTTATATAATTAAAAGGACTAAAATAGTTTTTACACTGAACGGCGATTTTACCGATTCTATTCCTGTACTTGAGCCCTCCCTTGGCATAGGATACAGCGGAGCAGGTCCTAATAATCAGCATTACTGGGCGGGAATACTGGATTCTACAAACAGCAGATACAGATTCTATACATTTACATATGAAGTATATAATTTACTGGGACAGTATTTCGGACATTTGCCGACTTCAGCGAATAATGCTGCAGTAGTTTACCGAAAAATTAAAAGAACTAATGTAATTCCGGTCATAGGTGCCCCTGTAGCATTTCCCAGAACTGTCTACACTAATAACAATATATCATACATAAACAGTAATCTTCTCCATGGCAGCGATACAATACACTATTTATGGAGAGGACCGGCGCATTCTAATTATCCTTTAACACTAACACCACAGGGAAACCGGGCTCGTTTGGAAGTACATTATAACAATACTTTAATTGCTCCGGAATACTCAATATTCGTTCATTCAAAAGCATTAAATCAGATTGGTGAAAGTCAGTGGGACAGTACTGAGATTTTCATTAGAACAGAAACATATTCAAATTCATGTCCTGTAGCATATACTGAAATTGAAAACAAGTCTTTTGCTGAAAATTCAATTCTCTATGAATCTTATGAAACTCCCGGTATTCCCGTAAACGGAAATCTGATACTTGGAAATCCAAATTTAGATGAAGGGAAAGTTATAAATCTGATGATACGTGAATCCAAATCTGATATTACCGAACTAGATCAGATAGGCATAACACAGCTTCTTGTAAATCCCGGAGAAAAGGTCGCAGTATCCAGAAACGGAAACTACGTTAGTTATACAGAAGAAAAAGGTAAACTTAAAGTTTTAAAAAACAATTCGGACGATGTAACGGAAAAATTAGAATCAGACGACTATAAAACTGTTGAATTTGAAAAAGATGATCAGATTAATGTCTCATTTATTCCTGACGGAAGTAACATAATTATTTTCAGAGCTTACGAAATAGTTAATAAAGAACTGCCCGCCGGAGTAATCACAACAGATGACGGCAGAGATTATGTCGTATATTTTCTAGAAGACTATTCTTCTGCTTGTATTGAAGTTGAAAGCAATCTACTTTCTTCATTCACATTCAAAGCATTACAGACATTCAAACTGAATCAGATCCTTACAGTCAATAATCTTAATTCTTTCACAATAAATAAACTTGATCTGGTCTCTGCTGTCAGTCAGGATAATAAAGATGTTTCGAAATATCTTTTAGAAACTGATGGTCAGAAATGTAAAATTTCAGCTAATGATCACATTAAAATGAGTTTTGAGGGAAAAATAAAAGATGAAAGTAGAAAATCCTTTTATGTAATAAATTCCAATGGTCAGATCAATGTAACAGGGAAAGAGAGTGTTCCCTCCGAAAGGAAATTACCGGAAATTATTAATCTCACAAATAATTTATCTGAAAATCTTCCTAACCCATTCAATCCGGTTACGATCATAAAGTATCAGATCGCAGGAGACGCGTATGTCAGTCTTAAAGTGTTTGATATAACCGGGAGGGAAATTAAAACCATTGTAAACGATTTTAAAACAGCCGGAAAATATGAAGTGGTATTTGACGGATCAGGAATTTCGAGCGGAACATACTTTTACAGACTAGAAACTTCGGAAGGATTTAAAGACACTAAAAGAATGATTCTGATAAAATAGGTAAGAGATCCGGTTTTTAAAACCGCCGGATTTTGGGAAGTGAGTTTTTCAGTCTAACTATTATGCTGTAGCACTGTTGCAAAAATTTTTAAAGAAAATGAAATTAATATTAAATCATATTATATCATAAAAAAGTATATCTCTGCAAAAATGCAGGATATTAATAATCAAACTAATTTATTAATTAAACAAAAAAACAAAATGAAAACAACAAAACAATCTTTAGCGGTCTTTGCAACAGTTCTTTTTTTACTTGTGTCAGGTAATTTATTTGCTCAGAAAACTTCTAAATTCGGAATTAAAGGAGGATTGGTAACTTCCAGGATCATTACCAATAATGATGATTTGTATTTCACTACATACAGCAGACTGGGATTCGATGTTTATCTTTCGTATGATTTTTTTACCAATCAAACATTCGTTCTTTCCGGGGAAACAGGCTTCGACCAGAAAGGTTTTAAAAGTGATTTTACTTTAACTGGCGAAACAGGTGATTATCTGGGAACAACGACTATCAGTTCTGCTCTGAATTTTCTTGATATTTCTGTAAATGCCAAATACATGATGAGAGGAAAAAGCGCCAGTCCCTATTTTTCACTTACTCCAACCTTAGGTGTTTATCTCGGACATTCGGACGCTCTTTCCGGTTATATTAATGATGAGATACAAAGCGAAATGTTTGTGACTGCCTATGATGACATCACAGACAGTCTGAATTCAGTATCCTTTGGAGTAAAAGTAGGATTAGGCGTTGAAGTAAATGAAATAATTAAGAATGTCCCGCTGATATTTGAAGTCAGATGGAACCCTGACCTTACCCAGGCATTTGATAATTACGGGTTTAAATTAAAAAACACCGCTGTCGAGTTTAATCTCGGAGTAAAATTTTAAATAATATTTTATAAATCAAATAAAAAATAAAAATGAAAACAATCGAGGAGCTTCTGGCAATTAAAATGACCATCAAAACATTAAGCGTTAAGGTCAAAAGAATTGAGAATGTAAACAAAATGTTAAAAAAGAAAATCGCCGGAAGCGGAGAAATATCCGGCAGTGAAAGCAGAGTTTCCGAAAGTAATGTAAACAAAAGCATCAGCTATCTGGACAGGTTTCAAAATGAAAACAAAACCGGAAATGCTTTTAATCCAGACTGAAGTGTTTTAATTACTCAAGTTGACCGCTTATAACTTTTAAAATTATTTTTTGCCACAAAGCAAAAACAATATTTTCACGAATTTTACTAAAGAGTTGTTCTAATTTTTGTTCTATTAAATTCGTGTTAATTCGTGCAATTTGTGGCTAATCTTTTGATCTTAGTTTTAATACGGTCAACTTATAAGAGTTAATTAAAAAATTATCTGAAGAGGTACCGGATGTATTTGATCCCGGTGCCTTTTCTGTAGTGAGT
>DAIPYE010000093.1:0-12837 GCA_036782915.1 Bacteroidota bacterium
ATGTTAAAGTTACCGTCACCTTCGGTCGTCTGTGCCCCGAATTCACCTGTAACTTTTACTATCGGCTTCTTTCTGGTTCTGTCAACTTTAATCGAGTTAAATTTTTCTCTGGCAAGCTCTGTAGTTTCTATGTAATAATCACCAAGTATCTGGTCAATAAATTTTGTCAAATATTCAGAAGCCGGTAATTTTTGTAAAATTTTTCCCAGCTTCGAATTAAAATCAAAATATTTTTTACTTTTTAATTTTTCATAAAACATATCAATTACTTCAACCATTACCCAGTTGGTTTCTCCTTCATTTACTTCATATGGTCTGATATGATATCCAATTTCATTAATTATGTCACCAAGCATCATCGCATTTATTATTCCCAGAAAGAAATCAAGATTCATTTCCAGTCCGGCTTCTACCTCCTGTTGAGAAAGTCCTCCAGTTTGCTGGAATAACAATACTCTGAATCCGTCAAATCCTGAATTACGCAATGCAAGTCTGTATTCAGCTTCATACATTCCAAATCTGCACGGACCGCAAGCACCTGCCGTAAAAAAAACATGCTTGTTAATTATGTCTTCCTTACTCATTCCGCCGGCTTCCAGATTCTGTAAATGTTGAACAAGGTTTCCTACAGTAAAATATGTAGGATTACATTGACCGTTATTCCCGTATTCCTTACCAAGCTGAAATGCTTTTTTATCTGCGGTTGCTACGTACTCGGTTTTATAACCCAGCCCTTCAAGCGCACCTTTAATAAGTTTTTCATGCTTCCATGTAAGTCCGCCGAATAAAATTGTTGTATCCTTTCTCTGATCTTTTGTAAATGCTTTTTCAAATGGCTTCTTGAAGTGATCAATTTTTTTAGACTCTACTCCGTATTCGGCTTCAAGACGTTTCTTTTCTTCAATCAGCATCTGCTGTATAAGCTGCTCTTTATTGATTTGCTCTTTCTGCTTTTCATCCGGTAATTTAATGTCTGCCGGATTAAGAATTTTTGTGTCCATTTGATTTTTCCCTCTTTTAAATTATGAATAATTTATTTTTTAATTTCTTTCTTTATAAAAATTTTTGTTCATTTTACAAATTTCCTCTGCACAGATCTTTGCGCTTTTTACAGCACTTTCGATTGTTGCCGGTAATCCTGTATCAGTCCAGTCGCCTGCAATAAATAAATTCCTGTAACTTGTCACCTGCTTCGGTCGGTATTTTCTGCTTTCAAGATCAGGTATAAATGTTGCACGCTTTTCCTTTATTACTTTGTATCCGTAAACATCAGATTCATTGAATCCTGTTAATGTTGATTTTAATTCTGTCAAACACAGCCTGAATATTTCCTCATTTTCCATTTCTTTAATTCCAAGATCATCTGCTCCGCTGATCACAAGACTTAAATGTGAATCGCTTCTTTTAAATATCCACTGAACCTTTGTTCCTATAAGCCCTGTCATTCCAAATGAATTTTCCGGGATCATTGAATCGCTTATCTTTCTATTAAAGAACAAATGAACTGAAACAATTGAAGATGATCTTAACTTATCGGCATGAAAATCATTTTTTACATAATTTTCATTGTCAAATAATTTCTTAAACATAAAGAACGGAACTGCAGATATAAAATAATCCGAATAAACTTTTGATCCGTCTTCTAATTTTACATAATCAATTAGTTTATTGATCCCGTTTTCATCTCTCATGTTAAATACTTCAGCACTCTTGTTTAAAACGATTTCCACTTTTTTATTTTTAAAATATTCAAAAGCTCTATTTACAATCAATTCATTCAAATTAACTTTTGGAATTACAAGGTTTGAATTCACTTTTTCACGAAAACCCAGATTAAATATTTCAAGAAACATTTCAACATCGATATTTTTTAATCCTGTATTAAAAACCGCAAGAGTGAACGGTTCCCAGAAATACTTTATCAGATTGTCTGTTTGGCTGATTCCAGTCAAAAGTTCATGTACATTTTTATATTTATTCTTATAATCTTTTCCAGTTTTGAATAGATCATTAATGTTTTTCAAAGCAAACTTATCTTTCAAACTAAATGCCTTAAACTTCAATAATCCCAGAACTAAATTCAACGGAGGAGCAGCATCGGGACAATTTAATTTGAATATTTTCTTTTCTTTATTAATGAAATTTACTTCAAGAGAATTTTGAAAATTCAGTTTGTCAAAACTCCCGATTATCTTTAAATATTCAAAAGTATTTTTATACCAGCCTGCAAGAATATGCTGACCATTGTCAAAGAACTGATTTCTTTCCTTATCAAAGAAACTGTAAGCCCGTCCGCCTAATTTCGGAGATGATTCAATTACAGTTACTTTTAATTTCTTTTCTGCCAGGAAAACTGCCGCTGACAAACCTGCAATACCGCCTCCGATAATAGTTACTGACTTTTTATCATTCATTGCTTTTCACGCCTGCACATTTTCATTTGAACCATAAAGCAATTTATATTTTAAATAAATTCCGGCAGTGATCATTAATTTAACAATATTCGAAACTCTGATCTTTTTTTCAAAAACATTATAATTATTTGCTTCAATCTTTTTCAGCAATCTGAAATAAATACTTTCCATTATTTTTGCCGGAAACATATTGCCTTTATCCTCATTCTGAAGTGACTTGTCCGCTTCTTCATAAAAATATTTTGCTCTTTCACATTCATACTTCATCATATTTATAAATTTTTCATTGTACCTTCCTTCCAGTAAATCACTTTCAGTGTAATTGAATTTTCTCAGATCCTCCATCGGAATATAAATTCTGCCTCCATCTGCATCTGTTTTTATATCCCTGATAATATTTGTAAGCTGCAGGGCAATTCCAAGATTTATTGCAAACTCCCTGGTCATAGGATTATTATATCCGAATATTTCAATGCTCATAAGTCCGACAGTGGAAGCAACCTTAAAACAATATTCATAAAGTTCATTTAAATTATTATACCTGCTCTTTTTAAGATCCATTTCCATTCCCTCAATCAATTCAAAAAACGGCTTTGTGGGAATTTTAAATGTTCTGATTACCTTTTCAACATTGCCAAGCAATAAATTATCTGACTGACCTGATTCAATTGCATTTGCCAGTTCAGATTTCCAATCCTGTAGTCTTGTAAATTTATCTTCCTTACTCTCTTCTTCATTATCAACAATATCATCTGTTTTCCTGCAAAAAGCATAAACAGTATTTATTGCATCGTTTTTTTCTTTTGATAAAAGTGAAAATGAATATAAAAAATTTGACTTACTGTTTTTGGTAATTACTTTTTCATCAAATTCATTTTTATTCTCAAAGTTAATTTCTGTTTTAAATCCTTTGCCCGATGTACTCATTTCAGAATTATTTTACCAATGATCTTTAATTTATCAAAACTGTTGATCTTTACCTTTTTTGAAATAACCCTGTATCGGCTCTCTTCTATTTTATTTAAAATTGCTACACCTCCTGCAATTACTGCCTTTAACTCCATTCTGAGTCTCCCCCTTGTATGATCTGAAATTTTCCTTCCTTCGTTGAACATAACCCTGGTTTTATCAACAAGTATTTTAATAATCCTTATAAAATCATCATTCTCAGATCTTGAAATAAGTAAATCTGAATTATAATTATTTTCCCTCATCAGATCATCCGGAATATAAATTCTGTTAATTTTCAAATCTTCAGATACATCCTGCCAGAAATTTGTAAGTTGCAACGCTGTACAGATACTATCGGAATATTTAAAAGCCTGTTTATTGTTTTCCGGGTTATATCCAAAAACATAAAGAACAAGATGACCAACAGGATTTGCGGAGTATTCTGAATATTTTATCAGATCATCAAAATTTGTGTATCTCAATTTTGAAGCATCCTGTTTGAAGGCTTTAAGGAGATTTCTGAATTCATCTGAAGGCATCTTCAGTTCATTCATTGTATTGTAAAGAGCTGTAAATAAATATTTTGAATCTGGAATAAATTCTTTTACATTATCTGATTCAATTTTATCTAACTCAGTTTCCAGTTCATTTAATTTTTTTAATTTTACATCTTCCGTGTAAATATCTGAATCTGCAATATCATCCGCATATCTGGCAAAAGCATAAATACTGAAAATGTATTTTCTTTTAGCTTTCGGAATAAGTAAAGAACCTACGGGAAAATTTTCATAATGTCTGGTTGCAATTTCTTTGCAATAATTGTATGCATAATTAAAATCTATTGATTCAGATTCAGCCAATTCGGTTGTATTTTGAAAAATTTGAAAGAAGTAAAAATAAATGTAAGATTTTAAATCAGCAGAGCGGAATTCATTTTAATTATATCGTAAGAGTTGGAATTAAATTTATGCAGATTTATAACAGAGGAAGAAAAGATAATAATCTTATTAGAGATACAGTTTAAAATATTTTTCAGAATTATTTTAAACCCTGTAAGGAAATTAATGACTTTTAAAAAGCTGAATGGCTTTTTTGAATTTGCAGGATCGGTAGGTAAATAAAAAAACGAAAAAAACATTAATGAAATGAATGACACAGAAAGAATCATAACTTTCTTTATAACAGAGTGTTTTGATGAGTAAACATTACTCCAGTAACATTTATCACAAATTTTTCTGTAGAACTCCATTGTTAAGAAATTCTGAAAACACCAGGCAGTCTTAAGTGAAAATTCATAAAAAAATGATATGAAATTATTAACAGTCATTCAAATTTGATTTCGTGAAAACTAAACCTATTCTTTTTAAATGTCAAGATTTTAAAAAATGTATGAATTCAAAATCAGATAAAGAAAAAGCCGGTAAAATGCAATCTTACCGGCTGAATGGAATTTATATAAATTTAAATTACTTAATTAGTGTAAGTTTTTTTGTTTGTACAAAGTTATCTGTGCTTAAAGTATAGAAATAAATTCCGGATGTAAGATCAGGTGAAGCATTGAAATCATAAGAATAATTACCTGCTGTTTTAAATTCATTTACTAAAAGTGCAATTTCTTTTCCGAGTGAATTATAAACTTTCAATGAAACATTCGATGAATTAGGAATTGAGAAATTTATCCTCGTGCTTGGATTAAAAGGATTTGGATAATTCTGCTCAAGATTATATTTTACAGGAACAACAGTATTTACAAGATTAATACCGCTCGGACCTGTGTATTTCATTACTTTCCCTGATTGCCCGACACCAAATCCTAATGCAGGATTTAAAAACTGAATTTGTTTTATTCTAATGGAAACTATTTCATTTGGCAATGGTTCATTTATCCAGGAATTACCATAATCAGTTGTTTTGTAACAATACATAACTGAAAGATTTGCCTGAATCATGAATCTTATAGTATTTGATCCGTCTTTCAATGCATTTGCATTTTCAGTTTGAAAACTTGTAAGACCGGGAGGAACATTAACTGCAGACCAGGTTGCACCTCCATTTGTTGTTTTTCTGATTAAAGAAGTATTTGCCCCGATCATTCCATTATTAACATCTGTAAAACCAACTGCCTGTGCATATAATCCGTCAGAGGTTCCAGAGCCTCCGAACTGGCCGAAATTCCATACACCACCCGCAAATCCGACGTTTGTCCTGTATACTTTTGAGGAGGTCGCCCCGGAAACAACGGTAGCAGCTCCAATAAAAACATTAGTTGTGTCAAGCCAGTCCCATCCATTTGGATTTCCATATTCACTGTTTACTATTGGAAGATTAGGACAAAGTAGCCAATTTGTTCCACCGTTTGTAGTATATCTGTATTGATATGTCTGACCTGTTGCAGCCGTAGGATCTCCAATATATATTCCATAATTTGCATTAAACATTTTAATTCCATTTGAAAAACTATTAGCAATCGAGAATTGCAAGACCCAGCTTGCTCCACCGTCACTTGTTCTGTAAATACTTCCGCTAACATTTCCAACCCAGCAATTTGATGTATCCAAAGCAGAAACAGCATACAAATTTCCGGAAGGGAGACCAGTATTTCTTTGTACCCAGTTAACTCCTCCGTTTGTAGATCTGAATACTTTTCCTGTATCGCATACCACCCATAAAACATTAGGATTTACAACAGATATTGAGTTAATATAAGGACTGCCCTGAATTGTGCCAACATAAGACCATTGACTATTTGCGCTTTCGTAAGTTGCAAATAAAATTACAAGTAAAACTAAAAACCTTTTCATTTTAAAACCTTTCCTTTTTAATTTATTTAAATTTTTTGTTTATAACTGATTTATTTCTTTTAAATTACAATAATTATAACTTTTTTTAATATAAAAAAAGCCCGTCCTGAAATTCAAGTGCGGGCTTTTTCGAAATATTTCTGAAGCTTGTGAAAATTATTTTACTAACATTAATTTCTTAGTTGAAGTAAAATTATCAGAAGTTAATGTATAAAAATAAATCCCTGAAGTTAAATTTGATGCAGCATTAAACTCAGATGTATAATTTCCTGCTGATCTGAATTCATTCACTAAAGTAGCAACTTCTTTTCCAAGAGCATCATAAACTTTTAAAGTTACATTGGAAGATTTTGGTAAAGAGAAGTTTATGTTAGTCGTTGGATTAAAAGGATTAGGATAATTCTGCTCTAATTTATACTCAGATGGTATTATACTGTTTACCGGATTAGATCCAATCCCTGTAACAGTTTCAGACATTTTCAAAACTGCACCTGCAGATGTTACAGCATAACCATAAACTGTTGTTCCTACTCTTTTAAATTCCATATGTGTTATTCCTGTTAATCCTGATGTTGACATTGTAGTCCAGTTAAGTCCGCCATTAGTGCTTTTTGAAACAGCACCGGTTGCACCTGTAGCTCCGGATAGATAACATGTATTTGTTCCTTCAATAAATTTCATTGTACAGTATCCTCCCGGTGCGCTTGCTCCTATACTGAATGAAGTCCAGGTTACACCGCCGTCAGTTGTTCTTGAAATATTTGGCAGAGAAGCACTTGCTGCGCTGATTCCTACATTTACATCTTTAAAAGCTGTTCCTGATACAAATCCGCCTGCAATTGTACCTAAAGTAGGTGTACTCCAAGTTGTTCCGCCATTTCTAGTCATATTAATTCTGGCAGGAGCTGTATTTCCCAGTCCAACTCCGTAAAACTGACTGTTTACAACAAATAAAGCATTCTGTGCTGATGCCTGTCCGGCAACTCCCGGTGGATTTGGTGTTAATGTGTTCCATGTAGCACCGCCATCAGTGGTTATTGTATAGAAATAAGGCTGACCTGCTCCGGCAGGAGGATCACTTTCTGCAACTCCGAAATTTGGATTAGAGGCAGAAAAAACTACTCCGTTAAAAAATCCAGCAGCACCACCTGTAGATGCCACAACTGTCCATGATGCACCTGCATCAGTAGTTTTGTAAAGCTTGGCATTTCCTCCGGCTCCGCCTGTTGCACCGCCGTCACCTACATAACATGTTGTTGCACTGATAGCCCAGATACAGTAACATTCAAAAGAAATACCTGTTGTTGGAATAGTGGTCCAGGTTGTTCCGCCATTGGTTGTTCTGTAAACAGTTGGAGTTGCAGTTCCGGTAATCCATGCTGTATTCTGATCAACAACTGAAATACTGGGTGAAGATCCGACATTTGAAACTGTGCCGGCTAATGTCCATTGTGAATAAGACTTTTCAGATGAAATTACACAGATTGTTAAAATTAAAATTACTGATAAAAGTAAATTTTTTCTTTTCATAATTAATTTATTTAGGTTTATAAAATTTTTCTAACATAGTTTAGTTTTGTAAAAGAATCAAGATTAAATTTTTGTTAAGATTTGAGAATGCCTTGTAAAAACTAAAGAATGTTATTCCAGAGAATTTTGAATTGAAAATACTTTTTAAAGATCAATTTTCAGAAAATAATAAAAAAAATTTTAAAAAAAGAAAGCGGATCGTATTAATGACCCGCTTCTGCAAGTAATGAGTTAGTTTAGAAAAAAAATTATTTAATTAAATTCATTTTCTTTGTTTCTGTAAAATTATCTGTTTTTAAAGTGTAGAAATAAATTCCGCTGGAAAGTTTTGAACCGTCAAATTCTACACCATAGGTACCCGCGTTTAGAAATCCATCAATATAAGTTTCTACTTCATTACCCAATATATCATAAACTTTTAAAGATACACTTTCGCTGTTTGGAATAGAGAATTTAAAAGTTGTTGACGGGTTAAACGGATTTGGATAATTTTGGGATAAACTATATGATTCTGCAACTGAATTGTTGCTCGAAATACCTGAAGTTCCGACCAATGGTGTTTTCAAAGATTGCTGAATTATATAATTAGTTCTGATATCTGTTCCCTGTTTATAAACGAACATATTCAAATTGCAGTTATTCGGATTTAAGACCTGTGGATTGTCAGGAATTACATAATTCAGTGTTTTATTGATAACCTGACCGGAAGTCCAGTTTCCTGAATGTACTAATTCTCCAAGATCTCCGTTTATCATACTCTTTACAGCATTGTTATGAATATATGCACCGTTTCCGGGACAGGTACCATTTCCTGTCTGAGCATAAACCAGATTATTTTCTGTCAAAATATAGTTAATATAATAATCACCAGTTAAATCAGTTAATGCGGTTATGGAAATATTTGCTGATAAAGTTCTTGTAGCCGCATCATAGTTTTTACTTGTAATGCTGATACTGACTCCCGGCTGCTGCAGTAAAGATTGTAGAACAACATGATTATTCCAGGCAGTATTTGAAGTAATTCCTGTTTGCCTTCCAACTACTCCTGTCGGATAACTTGCGAATCCGAATAATCCTCTGATTCCGGAAGAATAAGATTGCCATGGATCTGATCCTGCTCCGTGATAAGCTAAAACCACTGTGTTGGGATAATTTAGATTAATTCCTTCAATAATTTCATGGCTGCATGGACACCACTGACACCAGGTTCCTGTACAGTATTCCACTACAGCATTGTAACCGGTTTGTGAATTTGCTTTGTTAAAATTTCCTGTACTCATTAATAAAATGAACACTGAAAAGAATGTAAATAATTTTTTCATGATGATTTCCCCCAAAAGATTTTTTATTTACACAAAATTAATTCACTTTTTAATAATAAGCAAAGTCAAAATTTATAATTTTATGCAGTTTCATTTATTTTTTAATAAAGTTAATTTGCATTCTTAAAATAAAAAATAAATATGATCGAGATAAAAGACCTAAAAAAAAAATTCGGATCAAAACAGGTACTTGACGGTGTAAATCTCAAAATAGAAAAAGGCGTAACTCTTGTTATAATCGGCAGAAGCGGCTGCGGAAAATCAGTTTTGCTTAAACATATAATTGGTCTATTAAAACCGGATGAAGGAAGTGTGTTAATAGAGGGTAAAAATATTTCGGAAATGAATGAAAAAGAGATCTATAAGATAAGAAAGCAATTCGGATTTCTATTTCAGGGAGCTGCATTATTTGACTCTATGGATGTCGAACAAAATATAGGGCTTGCTTTAAAAGAAAATACTGATTTACAGAAGGAGAAAATCGCAGACATTGTTTCAGAAAAACTTGAAATGGTTGGATTACCAAATATTCAGAAAATGAAACCTTCTGATCTGTCAGGGGGAATGAAGAAAAGAGTATCCCTTGCACGTTCACTTGCAACTGATCCCGAATACATTTTGTATGATGAACCAACTACAGGGTTAGACCCTGTGATGAGTGATCAGATCGATGAATTAATAAAAGACCTTGCTAATAAACTTAAAGTAACTTCAGTAGTCGTGACACATGATATTTTCAGTGTTTATGATGTTGCCGACAGAGTTGCCATGATGCACGAAGGAAAAATATATTTCGAAGGGACGCCTAAAGAACTTACAGAAACGGATGATCAATTGATCAGGGATTTTTTAAACAGGACTGATAAGAGAGTGTAGAGTGTGTTGAGTGTGTTGAGTGTGTTGTTTTAAAAATCATTGTTAAATTAATTAATACATTTTTCAATATTTTCATTTCAGATAACTTCTGTTTCTCCACCTTCATTATTCCATCCTTTCCAGCCTCCGTCCATTGAAATTACATTAGTGTAACCCATTTTCATCAATGATTCTGCCGCAATGACAGATCTGTAGCCACCTCCGCAATATAGAATTATTTTTTTTCCGTGATCAACAATGTGATGGTGTATATCTCTTTCAATTATTCCTTTTCCGATGTGAATGGAATTTTTTATATGTCCTTTTTTAAATTCATTATCTTCTCTGACATCTATCAGCACAAAATCTTCTTCACCTTTTTCTTTTTTGCTCATTAACTGCATTACATCATTTACAGTACATTCCTGGACTTTTTGTTTTATTTCTGCACAGAGTTCGTGAAAAGTTTTTGGCATAATTTTATTTTTTTTAAATTAAATTCGTAATAACCTTTGTCATGTTGATAATATCTGATGAACTGCAACCTCTTGAAAGATCCATGACAGGTCTGGCAAGTCCCTGAACAATTGGTCCGGTAGCAAAAGCACCGCCAATCCGTTCTGTGATCTTATAAGCAATATTACCCGAATTCAGATCCGGGAAAATGAATATATTTGCATCTCCTTTGATCATTCCGTCAGGGTTTTTCCGTAAAGAAACTTCCGGAACAAATGCTGCGTCAAATTGCAGCTCTGCATCACATATAAGATCAGGTTTCCTTCTCTTTGTCAGTTTATAAGCTTCTTTTATTTTATCAATTGAAGGATCTTTTGAACTGCCCTTTGTTGAAAATGAAAGAAAAGCCAGACGGGGTTTTATGCCTGTAAGTTTATTGAAATTGTCTGCAGTCTGAAGAGCAATATCTGACAACTGTTTTGAATCCGGGAATGGTATGACTCCGCAATCTGCAAACGCAATAACTTTCTTATTCAGTTTTCCGGAATTTGGGAAATTGAAAAGAAAAAAAGATGAAACTGTTTTATTGTTTCCTTTCAGTCCGATAATAGGAATTGCATTTCTCAATACATCTGAAGTAGAGTAAACGCTTCCGGCTACAATACCGTCAGCAAAATTATTTCTTAAAAGCATAAGAGAAAAAATTAAAGGATCTTTTATATCAATTTCAGCATTTCTTTGACTAAAATCAGGTTTTTTCTTTTGTTTAACAGAATAATATTCTTTCAGAAACTGAGCAGAAAATTCACTGTCAATTACCGTAAGATTTTTATCATTATCTATATTCAATCCTGTTTTTTCATTGCGTGAAATTAAAACAACTCTAGCAAATTTCTTTTTCAGAATTGTCTTTACAGCATTAAGAATTCTTTCATCATAAGACTCAGGAAAAATAATGGTTCTGATCTTCTTTTTTGCTTTTTTTTCTAATTCTTTATAAATATCCACTAAAATTTTTCAGAAATTATTTTAATTTAAATTTAATACTTTATCTATAATTCCCCCGCCTAAAACATTTTCACCAATATAAAATACGGCAGACTGACCGGGAGTAATTGCTTTCTGCGGCTTATCAAAAGTTACAATTGCTGTTTCAGCAGAAGTTTGTTCGACATTGGCATCATACCCAATTCCATTATATCTGATCTTTACCGAAGATTTAAGAGGAGATTCTAATTTTTCAAACATCATTAAGTTAATTTCTCTAACTGAGAATTTTGATTTATAGAGTTCACTTTCATCCGCGACAATAACTCTGTTATTTTCAGCATCGATCTCAGAAACGTAAATTTTCTTTCCAACAGATACATTCAGACCTTTTCGCTGACCTATAGTATAATATGGATAACCTTTATGATTCCCTATTTTTTCATTTTTATAAATAAGTTCTCCTCCGGAAAGTTCTTTATTTATTCCGGGCAATCTTATTTCTATTAATTCACGGTAATTGTCATTTGGAACAAAACAAATTTCCTGTGAATCAGGAGTTTCAGCGGATTTCAAACCCATTTCCTTTGCAATTTCCCTTATTTTCGGTTTGGTAAAATTTCCCAGAGGAAACAAAGTTTTACTCAAAGCATACTGGGAAACTCTCCAGAGAGCATAGGACTGATCTTTGAGCTTATCAGTTGCTGTTGAGACAATGTATCTGTTAAATTCAGGTTTAAAATTTACATTTGCATAATGTCCTGTAGCAATAAAATCAGCCCCGAGAGATTCAGCTTTTTCCAGCAGTGCGCCCCATTTAATGGATTTATTACATAATACACAGGGATTTGGAGTATTTCCTTTCATATATTCTGAAATGAAATTATTTATGACAATTTCATTGAATTTTTCGGTGAAATCCAGAGTATAATGTTCAAAACCAAGATTATAAGCAACATTTTTCGCGCTGTAAATCGTTTCAAGTGAACAGCAGCCGGAGTCTTTTTCCGGAATATCGTCATAACCCCAGGTTTTCATGGTAATTCCTATTAAATTATATCCTTCTTTTTTAAGTAAAGCCGCTGCTACAGATGAATCGACTCCCCCGCTCATTGCAATTACAACTGTTTTATTTTTATTACTATTCATAGATTTATTTAATGTAAAATATTAAACTTATTCATTGAATAAAAGTTAAAAAAAGGATTGTTATTTTAAATTAAAACTTATAAATTGAATCATTCAAAAATTATACAAGGAGAAAAGCATGTCAAAAAGAGCATTGTTAATAATGAGCTTTTTATTTGTTTTTACTTTTGGTGGTGCAGTTAGTGATTTATCGGTAGCAAATGCTAAAAATGAATCAAAAACTGAACAAACCTCTAAAAGAAAAAACAACAAGAAAAAATCTGGTAAAAAATCAGGAAAAAAATCATCAAAGAAAAAAGGAACAAAAAAATCTTCAGGAAAAAAATCAACAAAAAAATCAAACAAGAAGAAATCAACAAAGAAGTCATCTGG